>JANOBL010000751.1:0-1892 GCA_031411635.1 Betaproteobacteria bacterium | reverse complement strand
AGGCCGTCGGCCCGAAGGTCGCCGAGATGCGCGAGCGGCTGAAAGACAAGCCGCAGCAGATGCAGCAGGAGATGATGCGCATCTACCGCGAAGAAAAAGTCAACCCTCTCGGCGGCTGCCTGCCGATCTTTGTGCAGATGCCGTTTTTCATCGCGCTGTACTGGGTGTTGCTGTCCACAGAGGAGATGCGTAACGCGCCGTGGATAGGCTGGATCCACGACCTGTCCACCAAGGACCCGTACTTCATCCTGCCGCTGCTGATGACCGCCAGCACGATGTTCCAGACCTGGCTCAACCCGACACCACCCGATCCGGTGCAGGCCAAGATGATGTGGATCATGCCGCTGGTGTTCTCGGTGATGTTCTTCTACTTCCCGGCCGGCCTGGTGCTGTACTGGTTGACCAACAACATCCTGGGCATTGCCCAGCAGTGGTTCATCAACCGGCAGATGGGCGTCAACAAATAGGCGCCTGGACTTTGGCGTGACGGGCTGCACAGCCTGGCCGGCCATCCCTCGAATCGAGTATTGACCGCCGCGCCCACCTGCCGATGATCAGGTGTCCCGGCCTGTGCTGACAGCAACGCCCAGGCCGGTGCACCGATCAATGCGGGGAACACCGGCGCAGCCCAGCACCGGCCCTGGAGCGTGTTGACGGGGGGCTCACGCGAGCCGCCCGGCGCTCCACCCCGCGCCATCTTGGCAACACCCTTCGCCGACAATGCGAAGGGTGCACCTGCAGCAGCAACTCAACCCCATCGTCGCGATTGCCACCGCCCCCGGACGCGGCGCGGTGGGCATCGTGCGGGTGTCGGGCCGGCAATTGGCGCCGCTGGTGATCGCGCTGTGTGGCCGGGCATTGCCGGCGCGCCAGGCGGTGTATGGCGCGTTCAAAGGTGATGACGGCCAGGCCATCGACCAGGGCCTGGCGCTGTGGTTTCCGGCGCCGCAGTCCTACACCGGCGAGGACGTGTTGGAGTTGCAGGCCCACGGTGGCCCGGTGGTGCTGCAGCTTCTGCTGGCGCGCTGCCTGCAAGCGGCGGCGGCGCAGGACGCCAGCACCGGCGCGGCCTGCCTGCCCGGCCTGCGGCTGGCCCAGCCGGGTGAATTTACCCAGCGTGCGTTCCTCAACGACAAACTCGACCTGGCCCAGGCCGAGGCCGTGGCCGACCTGATCGATGCCAGCACCGAGGCGGCGGCGCGCTCGGCAGGCCGGTCGCTTTCGGGCGCGTTTTCGCAAGAGATCGACGCCCTGCGTCAACGCATCGTGCGGCTGCGAATGCTGGTCGAGGCGACGCTGGATTTTCCGGAAGAAGAGATCGATTTTCTGCAGCGCGCCGACGCGCATGGCCAGCTTGATGGCATCGAGGCCACGTTGCACCGCGTGCTGGCGCGGGCGCAGCAGGGCGCGCTGCTGCGCGAAGGTTTGCAAGTGGTGCTGGCCGGCCAACCCAACGTGGGTAAAAGCTCGCTGCTGAACGCGCTGGCCGGTGCCGAGCTGGCCATCGTCACAGCGATCCCGGGCACCACCCGCGACAAGGTCAGCCAGACAATCCAGATCGAAGGTGTGCCGCTGCATGTGATCGACACCGCCGGCCTGCGCGCCGATGGCGAGGCCACCGACGAGGTGGAACGCATCGGCATAGGCCGTAGCTGGGCGGCGATTGCCGAAGCCGATGCGGTGATCTTTCTGCACGACCTGACGCGGCGTGGCGAGCCAGGCTACGAAGCGGCCGAGGCCGAGATTGCCGCGCGGCTGCAGGCGGGGCAGGTGGGGCAGGTGGCGCGCATCCTGCATGTGCACAACAAGGCCGATGCGGCCGACCTGAGACTCGTGGTGCCGCCGGCCGATCACATCGTGCTGTCGGCCCGCACCGGTGCCGGCCTGGCGGC
>JANOBL010000750.1:0-2796 GCA_031411635.1 Betaproteobacteria bacterium | reverse complement strand
CAATCCAGGCGCAAGGCACAGCCGGGGCGACCCCCGGCGAGCATTTGCAACGACGAGTGCGCTCGCTCTGGGGTGCCACCCGACGGGCCGGGGCGATTCATTGGATGGCAGGCCCTGATCAAGGGCGACGCCAGCAATGGCATCATCGCCCGATGCTCTCGGCACAACAGCAAGATCAATACCAAGACCACGGCTACCTGGTGCTGCCTGGCTTCAAGACCAGCACCGAGCTGGCCACGCTGCGCGCGCGGGCGCTGCAGATCGTCGAGGCCTTTGATGACCATGCGCACCACACGGTGTTCTCTACCCAGGACCAGGCGCGGCGCAGCGCCGACGCGGTGTTTTTGGCGTCGGCCGAGGGCATTGAATGTTTCTTCGAAGAAGAGGCGTTTGATGCCAATGGCAGCCTGCGCCAGGCCAAGGCCTTGTCGATCAACAAGATCGGCCATGCGATGCACGACCTGGACCCGGTGTTCGAGCGCTTCTCGCGCAATGCCGCGATGGCCGAGCTGGCGGCTGACCTGGGGCTGGTGGATGCGCAGCTCTGGCAATCGATGTACATCTTCAAGCAGCCCGGCATCGGTGTCGAGGTCAAGTGGCACCAGGACGCGACGTTCTTCGACACCACACCGTCCAGCGTCACCGCGTTCTGGTTTGCGCTGGAAGACGCCACGCGCGACAACGGCTGCCTGTGGGTGCAGCCGGGTGGCCAGCGCGGGCCGCTGCGCGAGCGCTTTGTGCGCATCACCGACAGCAGCGGCGACCGGGTGCTGATGCAGCCGCTGGATGCCACACCCTGGCCCGATGCCTCGTGCGCGGTGCCGGTAGAAGTGGCGGCCGGCACGCTGGTGTGTTTTCACGGCAGGCTGCCACACTGGAGCGCCCCCAACCGCTCGGCCACTTCGCGCCATGCCTACACGTTGCATGCCACCGATGGCCGGGCCCAGTACGCGACACACAACTGGCTGCGGCGCAGCGCGGCGCGGCCGGTTCGGGGCTTTGCGGATTGACCCTGGCCAAGCCACCCGAATGCCCACCACCCGCCCGCCAAACGGCAGAATTCCAGGCCGCCGCTTTCTGCAATCCCCCGGCCCCACACCGGTGCCCGACGAGGTGCTGCACGCAACGCTGCGCCAGCCGATGGACATGGGCGACCCCAGGCTGGACGCCACCATCGCCGCCTGCGAGGCCGGCTTGCGAGGCTTGCTGCACACCGAGGCGGCCGAGGTGTTTTTCTACGCCACCAACGGCCATGGCGCCTGGGAGGCGGTGGTGGAAAACCTGCTGCCACCGGGCGGCACGGTGCTGATCCCCGGCACCGGGCATTTTTCAGAATCCTGGGCGGTGCAGACCGAGGCGCTGGGCCGGCGTGTGCAACGCACACCCTGGTTGCCGGGCTGGCCGATCGATGTGGCGGCACTTGCGCAAGCGCTGCGGGACGACGCGGCACAGGCCATCGTCGCGGTGTTTGTGGTGCACACCGACACCGCCAGCGGCATCACCAGCGATCTGCCCGCGATCCGCGCCGCGATGAATGCCTCCGGCCATCCGGCGCTGCTGGTGGTCGATGCGGTGGCCTCACTCGGCTGCATGCGCATCGAGATGGACGCGCTGCCGGCCAACGTGGTGCTGGGCGCCTCGCAAAAAGGGCTGATGACGCCGCCCGGGGTGGGCTTTGTCGCGGTGGATCAACAAGCCTGTCAGGTGGCCGAGCGCAACCCGGCGCCGCGTTTTTACTGGGATTGGCGGCTGCGCCAAAGCCCGCTGAGCTACCGCAAGTTCTGCGGCACACCACCGCAGACCTTGCTGGCCG
Source organism: Betaproteobacteria bacterium (assembly GCA_031411635.1). GTDB lineage: Bacteria > Pseudomonadota > Gammaproteobacteria > Burkholderiales > Burkholderiaceae_C > Pseudaquabacterium. The sequence continues at coordinate 983 of JANOBL010000750.1, read as the reverse complement.
GGCTGGAAGCGGCTTTTGGCCTGATCGCTCTGGAAGGCGAGGCGGCGGTGTATGCCCGCCATCGTTTGCTGGCCGGCGCGGTGCAGGCAGCGGTGGCCGGCTGGGCCGAGGGCGGTGCGCTGGGCTTTTTTGCGTTGGAGGCGGCCAGCCGGTCGGTGTCGGTGACGACGATCACCGTGCCCGAAGGCCTGGACGTTGACGCGTTGCGTTGCCTGGCGCGGGATCAGTTTGGCGTGGCCATCGCCGGTGGCCTGGGGCCGCTCACCGGCAAGGCCTTCCGCATCGGCCATTTGGGCGACAGCAATGCCGCCACCCTGCTGGGCTGCCTGGGCGGGCTGGAGGCGGCGCTGCGGGTGCAAGGCATCGCCGTGGGGCCAGGCGGCGTGCAGCGAGCGATTGACTACCTGGTGGCGCAGGCTGGCTGAACCGCGCTGGACGGTGGGTGCAGGTTGCGCTATTGCGCGCAACGCATCAATCCTTTTGAATCTTGCACTTCACGCAGCGCGCCGGGCAGGACAAACTTCGTCTCCATGGACTTGCCAACCAGGCAGGCCGGCCAAGGAGATGCGCATGAACCCACAAGACACCGATCTGACGGCCTGGATAGGCCGCAGCGAGACGCTGCACGATGTGATCAACCCCAGCCCGGTGATCGCGTTGACTGCCACGCTGGACCACCCGGCCGCGCCGGTGGTGGCCGGCACCGCGCTGCCGCTGCTGTGGCACTGGTTGTACTTTCTGCCGATGCACCGGCAGTCGGAGATCGGGCCCGACGGCCATGCCAAGCGCGGCGGCTTTCTGCCCCCGGTGCCGCTGCCCCGCCGCATGTGGGCCGGCAGCCAGTTTGAGTTTCGCAGCCCGGTGCGGGTGGGTGATGCGGTGGCGCGCACCAGCACCATAGCCGATGTGACGACCAAGGATGGCCGTACCGGCCGGCTGGTGTTCGTCAAGGTGCGGCACGAGCTGCGCTGCAACCAGGCGGC
>JANOBL010000749.1:0-1637 GCA_031411635.1 Betaproteobacteria bacterium | reverse complement strand
CGCTGAACTTTGGCAAGAAGATTGCCGAGGGCACACCGGCGCACATCCAGCAGCACCCGGATGTGATCGAGGCTTACCTGAGCTTGCGGGCTTCCAGCAAGTTAGGCATGGGCCGCTTCCTTGCTGTGGTCGGCCGGCGTGCCCAGGTAAGCCTCGATCACATCCGGGTGCTGCTGGATGTGCGCCGGTGTGCCCTCGGCAATCTTCTTGCCAAAGTTCAGCGCCACGATGTGGTCGGACACGCCCATCACCAGGCTCATGTGGTGCTCGACCAGCAGCACGGTGATGTTCAGCCGGTTGCGCACATCGACGATCAAGCGGCCCAGCTCGGCCAGCTCTTCATGGTTCAGGCCGGCGGCGGGCTCATCCAGCAGCAGCAGCTTGGGATCGGCCGCCAGCGCCCGGCCCATCTCCACCCGCTTTTGGGTGCCAAAAGGCAAATCACCGGCCGGGCGGTCGGCAAAAGGCGTCAGGCCCAGGTAGTCCATGATTTCATCGGCCCGGCTGCGCAGCCGTTTTTCCTCGGCGCTGACGCTGGGCAGGCGCAAGGCGCTGGCGACAAAACCGGCCGACGAGCGCGAGTGCGCACCGATCATCACGTTGTCGCGCACCGCCAGGCTGCGGAACATCGCCAGGTTCTGGAAGGTGCGGCCCATGCCCAGTTGTGCGATCTGGTGCGTGGGCAGCGCGGTGATCGAGCGGCCCTCGAACAGGATGTCGCCGGCCTGGTAGCTGTACAGCCGCGACAGGCAGTTGAACAAGGTGGTCTTGCCGGCGCCGTTGGGCCCGATCAGGCCGCAGACCTGGCCTTTGGTCACGTCGAAACTGACGCCATCCAGCGCCACGATGCCGCCAAAGCGCACGGTGACGCCACGCACGCTGAGCAGGGGGCTGTTGTTGGGGGAGGGCGTGTCTGCCATCGTGCTGGGTCCTGCTCCGGTGCGGTGGCTGTGGCCTGACCAGGGCGGTGCCCGGCGTCGTCCCGGTTTATAGGGGGCGCATCCGATGGCAACAACGGGGGCTTGCCCTGACACCCGGGAGACAAGTCACGGAATGTGTATCGCTTGCCGTGGCGCGTGGCTGTGCGACGATCTTGGCGATCGCCATGCCGCCCCTTCGTACTCTTGCATGGCGCCTGCTGGAGCCCTTGCCCATGCCAACCCCGGATGAACCGCTGCTGCTGCGCGAGCAGGATGCACGTGGCGTGATCACCTTGACCTTGAACCGGCCACAGGCCTTCAACGCGCTGTCCGAGGCGATGCTGGCCGCGTTGCAGCGCGCACTGGAAACGATTGCCACCGACAGCAGCGCCCGCGTGCTGGTGATCCGCGCCGCAGGCAAGGCGTTTTGCGCCGGCCATGACCTGAAGCAGATGCGCGCCGAGCCGTCCCGGGCGTATTACGAAAAGCTGTTTGCCCAATGCGGCCGCTTGATGATGGGTGTGCAGGCGCTGCCGGTGCCGGTGATCGCCCAGGTGCAGGGCATCGCCACGGCGGCGGGTTGCCAACTGGTGGCGATGTGCGATCTGGCGGTGGCCGCATCGGATGCGCGTTTTGCCGTCAGTGGCGTCAACCTGGGGCTGTTCTGCGCCACGCCCAGCGTGGCCTTGTCACGCAACCTGGGCCGCAAGGCGGCGT
>JANOBL010000748.1:0-1881 GCA_031411635.1 Betaproteobacteria bacterium | reverse complement strand
CTTCGAGGGCGGCACGCTGCTGGTCGGCACCACCCAGTCTGGCAAGGGCGTGGCGCTGGCGACGCTGATCACGCAGGCGGTGAAGCGCGGCGACGTGGTCATCGTCATCGACCCCAAGAACAGCCGCCGGCTGCGGCGCGTGGTTGAGCGCGCGTGTGAGGACTACCGCGAGCCCGACACTTTCATGGAGTTTCACCCCGCCTTCCCCGAGAAGGGCGTGCGCCTGGACTTCACCTTCAACTGGCAGAAGCCCACCGAGATTGCGTCACGCATCCAGTCCATCATGCCGCCCGACACGGCGGGCGCGTTCTCGGCCTTCGGCTGGGACGCCGTGAACGACGTCGTGCAGGGGCTGGTCGAGCTGGAAGAACGGCCCAACCTCGTCAAGCTCACCAAGTACATCGAAGGCGGCATCGAGCCGGTGCTGGAGGCGTCGTTGCGCCGCTTCTACGACGCCAGGCTCGGGGCCGGCTGGCGCGAAACGCCGGACATGAAGAAGATGCTGCACGACGCGCACCGCGGCAACATGAAGCGCCCATCGGAAGCCGCCAGCGCCGACCTGATGGCCTTTGTCGCCTACTACGAGCACCACGTCGCTCAAAGCCAGCGCAGCAAGGTGCTCGACGCGCAGGTGCGCACCTTCAGGCACAACCGCGAGCACTACCAGAAGATCACCGCCAACCTGCTGCCTGTGCTGTCGATGCTGACCTCGGGCGACCTGGGCCGCAGCCTGTCGCCGGATCCTTTCGATGCCGACGACACGCGGCCGATCATGAACTTCGAAAAGATCGAGCGCGCCGGGCATGTGCTCTATATGTGCCTGGATTCGCTGCCCGATCCGTCGGTCGCGACCGCCATCGGCGCACTGGCACTGGCCGACCAGGCCGCGCGCGCCGGCATGCGCTACAACCTTGGCGTCTATCGGCGCATCTCCCTGTTCGTCGATGAGGTCTCGAACGTCATCAACCTGCCGTTAATCGAGATCCTCAACAAGGGCGCCGAGGGCGGCATCTTCGCCACCTGCGCCATGCAGACCCTGGCCGACCTGTCCAAACGACTGGGCAGCGAAGACGCGGCACGCATGGCGCTGGGCAACCTGAACAACCTGATCGCGCTTCGCACCAAGGACAGGCCGACGCAGGATTTCGTCGTAGAGACCTTCGGCAAGACGGCGATCCACACCATGCGTGTGGGCCTGAGCAGCGGCGCGGACGCGCACCTCGGCGACTTTTCGTCCAGCTACTCGACGCAACTCGCCGAGAGCTTCGAAGAGATGGTGCCAGCCGAAGTGCTGGGCAAGCTGCCTAACCTGCAGTATTTCGCATCCGTATCCGGAGGCCGGATCATCAAGGGACGGTTTCCGATACTTGATCCCGACCCACCGGCCTTGAACGCAGACCGAGCCGCAACATGATTCGCGTAGTGGCGTTGCTGTCGCTGGTCAGCCTGCTGGTCTTGGTGCTGTACCTGCCCTCGGCACACCGGCCCGAGCGCTTCCTGGCGCAACTGCGCGCTGAGTATCAGGCAACCGCGCAATACTGGGGTGACGAGCCCGCCACCCGCATGTTGTCGCGGGCGCTGAGTGTTCAGGACACGGCGCGTCAGGCTTCCCCAATGCCTTCGTCGAGCGACGCACCGGCGCTGGGTGCGGTCGACGGTGCAGTGGCGCAGGAGATGGCTTCGGTCAACCAGCGCCTGTTCAACAACACCTACTTCCGGTCGATCGACGCGCTCTTTCTGCTGGCCAGCTTTCGGTTGGCGACACTGCTGGAGTGGCTGCCCTGGTTGCTCGCGTTCACCGTGGCTGTGGTAGCGGACGGCGGCTTCGCCCGGCTCATCAAGTCCAAGGAATTTCTACAGCACGACCCTGAGTTGTTCGCG
>JANOBL010000747.1:0-5981 GCA_031411635.1 Betaproteobacteria bacterium | reverse complement strand
GCATCACTGCCGCGATGTAGGGGATGATCATGATCGCCAGGATGATGCCGGCCGACAGCAGGCCGATGCCCACCGGCGCACCCGAGACAAAGGTCTCGAGCACCGGCAAGCCTTTCAGCAGCTTTTGCAGCGGCTGCTGCACGTAGGTGGACAGGATCGGTCTGAACACCAGCTAACCCCACATGCCGTAGAAGATGGACGGAACCGCCGCCAGCAACTCGATCGCAATGCCCAGCGGGCGCTTCAGCCAACCGGGCGACATCTCGGTGAGAAAGATCGCAATGCCAAAGCTCACCGGCACCGCGATCAGCAACGCGATGATGGAGGTCATCAGCGTGCCGTAAATCATCACCAGGCCACCAAACTTCTCTTTGACCGGATCCCAATCGGTGGAGGTCAAAAAGCCCAGGCCAAACTGCTGGATCGCCGGTGCGGCGCCCACCACCAGCGACAGGATGATGCCCACCAGCAGCAGCAGCGTGAACCAGGCCGCGCCATGCGCGACGATTGAAAACGCCTTGTCGGCCCAGGGCGCGACGCGGCGCCGCTCGGGCGGCTGCTGGCGCGGCGTGGCGCGCTCGTGGATCGGGTAAGGGCTGGCTGGCAGGGTTGCGGCCACGGGTGCTCCGATCGGTGGTTTTTTTATTTGTAGGCGATGGGCTTGCCCGCCGCGTCCTTCAGGTGGGTGGTCCAGTGTTTGCGCACCAGTTCCTTGACCGCTGCGGGCAACGGCACGTAATCCAGATCATCGGCCGTCTTGTCGCCGTTGATGTAAGCCCACTCAAAGAACTTCAGCGCGTTGCTGGCATTCACCGGTTTGTCCTGGGTTTTGTACATCAGGATGTAGGTGGGATTGCTGATCGGCCAGGCATCTTTGCCAGGCTGCTCGGTGGTGATCTGAAAGAAGGTCTTGTTCCAGTCGGCGCCGGCCGCTGCGGCCTTGAACGCATCGTCGCTGGGCGTCACAAACTGGCCATCCTTGTTGCGCAACAAGGTGTAGGTCATCTTGTTCTGCTTGACGTAGGCGTATTCCAGGTAACCGATCGAATTGGGCAATCGCTGCACAAACGCCGCCACGCCTTCGTTGCCCTTGCCACCGGCGCCCACCGGCCAGTTCACCGCCGTGCCCTCGCCCACCTTGGACTTCCACTCGGGGTTCACCTTGGACAAGTAGTTGGTGAAGATGAAACTGGTGCCCGAGCCATCGGCACGCCGCACCACCGAGATGTCGGCCGCCGGCAACGCCACACCCGGGTTCAGTGCGGTCAGCGCAGCGTCGTTCCACTTGGTGATCTTGCCCAGGTAGATGTCGCCCAGCACTTGGCCGGTGAGCTTGATCTGGCCCGGTGCAATGCCGGCGATGTTGACCACCGGCACCACGCCGCCAATCACCATGGGGAACTGGATCAGGCCGTCCTTGGCCAGTTCATCGTCGGGCAGCGGCATGTCGGACGCGCCAAAGTCCACCGTCTTGGACTTGATCTGCTTGATACCGGCGCCCGAACCCACCGATTGGTAGTTGATGCGGGCGCCACTGGTCTTGTGGTACGCATCGGCCCATTTGGCGTAGATCGGCGCCGGGAAAGTGGCGCCGGCGCCGGTCACATCCTGCGCAGACGCCAACACCGGCACCAGGGCGACTGACACCAAGGCCCCCGACACCAGGGCAGCACGCAGCAACATCGATTTCATGGCAAGGCCTTTCAGCTTGTTGGAACGGCGAACAAATCGCCATTCCGTCACTGTAGGCAAGCCGCATGACAGCCGCGTGACCGGCTGTCATATTTCAAATCAGTGTCACATCACTGTCACGATAAGCGCCCTGCTCACACCTTGGCGGCCTGGGCCAGCCGCTGTGCCAAGTGCAAGCCCTGGGCGGCATCCCGCGCCTCCACCATCACCCGCAGCACGGGCTCGGTGCCAGAGGCGCGGATCAGCACCCGGCCCTGGCCGGCCAGTTCGGCCTCGACCGCCACGGTTTCTGCCGCCAGGTGCGCGTTGCGCGGCCAATCGGCCAGCTTGTCCAGGCTGGACAGCCGCACATTCAGCAAGGTTTGCGGAAACAGTATGACGCCGCCCAGCATGTCGGCCAGCGAGGCCTTGGCGCGCTGCGTGGCCTGCAACACCTGCAGCGCACTGACGATGCCGTCGCCGGTGGTGTGTTTGTCCAGCGCCAGCAAGTGGCCCGAGCCCTCGCCGCCCAGCAGCCAGCCACGTTTGGCCAGCTCTTCCAGCACATAGCGGTCGCCCACCTTGGCCCGCACCAATTGGATGCCACGCGATTGCAGCGCCAGTTCCACCGCCATGTTGGTCATCAAGGTGCCCACGGCACCCGACACCGCATGGCCTTGGGCCAGCCGGTCCATCACCATCGCATACAGCAGTTCGTCGCCGTTGAACAGCCGGCCATCGTGATCCACAAGCTGCAGCCGGTCGGCATCGCCATCCAGCGCCACACCATAGTCGGCACCATGCTCGGCCACGGCCGACACCAGCGCCTGCGGCGACGTGGCACCAAAACCGGCGTTGATGTTGACGCCGTCGGGCTGGCAGCCGATCGCGATCACCTCGGCACCCAACTCGTGAAACACCTCTGGCGCCACCTGGTAGGCCGCGCCATGCGCCGCGTCGATCACGATCTTCAGGCCACGCAGCGACATGTCCTTGCTGACAGTGCTTTTGCAAAACTCGATGTAGCGGCCGCGTGCATCGTCCAGCCGGCGTGCTTTGCCCAAGGTGGCCGAATCCACCCACTGCGGCGGCTCGTCCAGCGCGGCCTCCACCGCCAGTTCCCAGTCATCGGGCAGCTTCTCGCCCTTGGCGGAAAAAAACTTGACACCGTTGTCGGCAAAGGCGTTGTGCGAGGCACTGATCACCAGGCCCAGGTCCAGCCGCAGCGCGCGCGTCAAGTAGGCCACGCCGGGCGTGGGCAGCGGGCCGGTCAGCAGCGTATTGACACCGGCCGAGGCCAGGCCGGCCTCCAGCGAGGACTCGATCATGTAGCCCGAGATGCGGGTGTCCTTGCCGATCAACACCGTGGGCCGGTCACTGGACCGGCGCAGCACCCGGCCTACTGCATGGCCCAGCCGCAGCATGAAATCCGGCGTGATCGGCGCCTGGCCCACGGTGCCGCGGATGCCGTCGGTGCCAAAAAAACGTCTTGTCATGGTGCTTGTCCGGGTTGTTGTTGGTGGGCGTGACGATTTTCAGGGGCTGCCTATCGGTAACAGCCCGGCAGCAATCCAGCGGCCTGCCAGACCTTGAGCGCATCGACGGTGGCCGCCACGTCATGCACCCGCAGGATTGTTGCGCCCTGATGCGCGCTGGCCAGCGCCGCCGCCACGCTGGCCGCCAGCCGCGCATGCACCGCACGGCCGGTCAACAAGCCCAGCGTGGATTTGCGCGACCAGCCCAGCAGCAGCGGCTGGCCCAGCGCCAGCAATTCGGGCTGGCGCTGCAGCAAGGCCCAGTTGTGCTCGGGGGTCTTGCCAAAACCGATGCCGGGATCAAGCACGATGCGCTGCCGCACCACACCTGCTGCCAACACCTGCTGCAAACGCCGATGCAGCCAGGCGCACACCTCGGCCACCACATCATCGGCATAAACCGGCGCTTGTTGCATCCGGCCCGGCTCGCCCTGCATGTGCATGAGGCAAATGCCACAGCTTGCGTGGCCCGCCAGCAGCGCCAGCGCACCGGGCCGGGCCAGTGCGCGCACATCGTTGACGATGTCCACCCCCAGGTCCAGTGCGGCCTGCATCAGCTCGGGCCGGCTGGTGTCCACCGACACCGGCACGCCCAAGGTCACTGCATGGCGCAGCACCGGCAGCACCCGCGCCAGCTCCTCGGCCAGGTCGGGCTGGCGCGCGCCGGGGCGGGTGGATTCACCGCCGATGTCCAGCATGTCGGCGCCTTCTTGCAGCAGCCGTTCGCAGTGGGCGATGGCACTGCTGGCATCGGCATGCTGGCCACCATCGGAAAACGAATCCGGCGTGACATTGACGATGCCCATCACCTGCGGTCGGCCCAGGTCGATCAGGAAGCGGGTGGTCAACCAATGCATGTGGTCTGATAACAAAACAGCGGACAAAACAACGGGGCCCGAGGGCCCCGTGTTCAATGCGGGTAAAGCTGGTCAGGCCACGGTGGCCGGTGCACTGTCGGTGCTGACCGTGCCGCCACCGCTGGCCGGGCCCGAGCCACCACTGGTACGGGCGTTGGGTGTCCAGTCCTTCGGCGGCCGGGGCTGCTTGCCGTGCATGATGTCGTCGATCTGCTCGGCGTCTATGGTTTCCCATTCCAGCAGCGCGGTGGCCATCGCGTGCATCTTGTCCTGGTTGTCTTCGATGTGCTTGCGGGCGATGGTGTACTGCTCGTCGATGATTCGGCGGATCACCGCGTCCACCTTGCGCATGGTTTCTTCGGACATCGTCGTGGTCTTGGTCACCGAGCGACCGAGGAAGACTTCACCCTCGTTCTCGGCATAGACCATCGGGCCCAGCTCATCGGTCATGCCGTAGCGCGTGACCATGTCGCGTGCAATCTGCGTGGCGCGCTCGAAATCGTTGCTGGCGCCGGTGGTCATCTGGTGCATGAACACCTCTTCGGCAATGCGGCCGCCAAACAGCACCGAGATGGTGGACAGCATGCGCTCCTTGTCCAGACTGTAGCGGTCGCCCTCGGGCAACTGCATCGTCACGCCCAAGGCCCGGCCACGCGGAATCACGGTGACCTTGTGCACCGGGTCGGTCTTGGGCATCAGGCGCGCCACCAGCGCATGGCCGGCCTCGTGGTAGGCGGTGTTCTTGCGCTCTTCCTCGGGCATCACCATGCTCTTGCGCTCGGGGCCCATCATGATCTTGTCCTTGGCCTTCTCGAAGTCGACCATCTCGACCACCCGGCCACTGCGGCGCGCCGCAAACAGCGCCGCCTCGTTGACCAGGTTGGCCACGTCGGCGCCCGAGAAACCCGGCGTGCCACGGGCCAGGATGTCGGCGCGGATGTCTTGACCGATCGGCACCTTGCGCATGTGCACGTTGAGGATCTGCTCGCGGCCACGCACGTCGGGCAAGGTGACGTAAACCTGGCGGTCGAAGCGGCCCGGGCGCAGCAACGCCGGGTCCAGGATGTCGGGCCGGTTGGTGGCCGCCATCACGATCACACCCAGGTTGGTCTCAAATCCGTCCATCTCGACCAGCATCTGGTTCAGCGTCTGTTCCCGCTCGTCGTTGCCGCCGCCCAGGCCTGCGCCACGATGTCGGCCCACCGCGTCGATTTCGTCGATGAAGATGATGCAGGGCGCGCTTTTCTTGGCCTGCTCGAACATGTCGCGCACCCGGGCTGCACCGACGCCGACAAACATCTCGACAAAGTCAGAGCCCGAGATCGAGAAAAACGGCACCTTGGCTTCACCGGCGATGGCCTTGGCCAGCAAGGTCTTGCCGGTGCCGGGTGGGCCGACCAGCAACACACCACGCGGGATGCGGCCGCCCAGCTTCTGAAACTTTTGCGGGTCTTTCAGGAAATCGACCAGTTCCTTGACTTCCTCCTTGGCCTCGTCGCAACCGGCGACATCGGCAAAGGTGGTGGAGTTGTTGGCCTCGTCCAGCATGCGCGCCTTGCTCTTGCCAAAGCTGAACGCCCCGCCCTTGCCACCGCCCTGCATCTGGCGCATGAAGTACACCCAGACACCGATCAGCAGCAGCATCGGCCCCCAGCTCACCAGCAGGCTGACCAGCAGCGACGGCTCTTCACGCGGCTTGACGTCGAACTTGACGCCGTTGTTGATCAGGTCACCGACCAGGCCGCGATCCAGGTAGGTGGCGGTGGACCGGATGCGCTTGTCGTCGGTGGTGACGGCCAGGATCTCGGTCCCGCCATTGCCCTCTTGCAGCGTGACCAGCTTGACGCGCTTGGCGCGCACTTCCTCTAGAAAATCGGAGTACCCGATCATCGAGCCCGATGCCACCCCGCGGTCGAAC
>JANOBL010000746.1:0-3023 GCA_031411635.1 Betaproteobacteria bacterium | reverse complement strand
GCCGTCGCCGATTTGCTGCGCAAGGCGGGCCACACTGTGGTTGCGCCCGACTTGCCCGGAATGGGCGGCAACGAGGAAGAATTGGCTGCCGTCACGCTTGCTCAATGGGCGGAATTTGCCGCGCAACATTGCCGCAACCTGAAAGACCGGCTCGACGGCGCACCGCTGGTTCTCGTCGGGCACAGTCGCGGCGGGCTGGTGGTCAGCCAAGCGGCCGAAGTCGCGCCCGAAGCGGTCGATGCGCTGGTCTATATCTGCGATGGCCAGCTCCACCTCCAGCACCGGGGCTGAATCGGTGAACACCCGGTGGCCGGACGGGATCTCCCGGCCCACCGCCCGCTGCAACCTGTCCACAAGCTGCTGCAGGCGGTGGCGCAACACCTTGTGGTAGTCCCTGCCCTGGGCGTAAAGCGATACCACGGCTTGTTGTGGATCGGCCAAGCGTTTGAACTGGATTGCCTGCCAGCCGGGCTCGGCCGCGCTATCCGGCAGGTAGTCCAAACGCGCGGTGATCACCCGGACGGTGCCGGGCACCAGCTCGGCCGGCCGGGCACGTTTCAGCCCGTGTCGGGCCATGTAAGCCATGTCGCCGTGAAAGCCCGCAGCCAGCCAGGCCAGCAAGCCGGGCTCGGCACTGGCCAGGGCGATGTTGGCCACGCCGATCTGGGAGAATCCAAGCGCCTGGGCCCAGGCCTGCACCTGCGGCCACAAGGCCGACATCGCAGCGTCCGACAGCCCGGGCGGCCTGCCCTCCCCACCCGCCTGCCGACCCTGCTCTTGATCATTGACCATCCGCCGATTCTAGAAACCCGCCACGCGGTCTGGGCCGACGAAGCGGCTTGCGCGGCTTTTGCATCGGCGCTGGCGGCGCGGCCTGGCATTGGCATGGCCTTCATCACGCTGCAGGGCCCGCTGGGCGCTGGCAAGACAAGCCTGGTGCGCCACTTGCTGCGGGCGCTGGGTGTGGCGGGCCGCATCAAGAGCCCCACCTACACGGTGATGGAGCCGTACAAGCTGGCCGATGGTGGCGATGCCGCACATTTTGATTTTTACCGCTTCAACGACCCGCGCGAGTGGCTGGACGCAGGCTTGCGCGATGTGTTTTCCCGGCCGGGCTTGAAGATCGCCGAATGGCCGGACAAGGCCGCAGGCGCGCTGCCGCCGGCCGACCTGAGCCTCCAGATCGAGCCGGTGGATGAGCACCAACGCCAGGTCACGCTGCAGGCCTTCAGCCCCTTGGGCTTGGCGCTGCTGCGATGACCGGGCCCAACCGCCGCCAGGCGCTGCGTCGCGTGGGCGCCCTGGTGCTGGGCCTGGGCACGGCTGAGCTGGTGTTTGGCGCGGCCATCGTCGCGGTGCGGGTCTGGCCAGCGGCCGACTACAGCCGGGTCACGATCGAAAGCGACCAGCCGCTGACCGCGCGCCAATCGCTGGCCGAGAACCCACCCCGGCTGGTGATCGACATCGACGCGCTGGAACTCAGCCCGGCGCTGCGTGAGCTGGTGGGCCAGGTGCGGGCCGACGACCCGTTCATCGCCGGGGTGCGCATCGGCCAGTACCAGCCCCGTGTCGTGCGCCTGGTGATCGACCTGAAACAGGCGGTGGCACCGCAGCAGCTAACGCTGGTACCGGTGGCGGCCTACCAGCACCGGCTGGTATTTGACCTGTACCCCACCGAAGCGCCCGACCCGCTGCTGGCCTTGATCCGCGACCGCGAGCGGGCCTTTGCCCAGGCCAGCCAGGCCACGCAGGCCGGCCAGGCGGCGCAGGATGTGCAGGATGCCCTGGGCGAGTTCATAGTCCGCATCGACAAACCCGGCCGGCCGGCATCCCCCGCCCCGGGCCCGCGCGTGGCCGAGCGGCCCCTGCCCGCACCCAGTGCCCCGGCGCCGCCCTCCGCCAGCCCGGCGCCACCCAGCGCGGTGCTGCCGCCCGACGAGCAACGCAGCATCAACCGCCTGGTGGTGGTGGCGATCGACCCCGGCCACGGCGGTGAAGACCCCGGCGCAATCGGCCCCAGCGGCCTGCGCGAAAAAGATGTGGTGCTGGCGGTGGCGCTGAAGCTGCGTGAGCGGCTCAACAGCGTGCCCGGCATGCGGGCCATGCTGACCCGCGATGCCGATTTTTTTGTGCCGCTGCACGAGCGGGTGCGCAAGGCGCGCCGGGTGCAGGCCGATCTGTTTGTGTCGATCCATGCCGACGCCTTCATCACGCCGGCGGCGCGCGGTGCGTCGGTGTTTGCGTTGTCTGAAAACGGCGCCACCAGCGCCGCGGCGCGTTGGATGGCGAACAAGGAAAACGCCGCCGATGGCGTGGGCGGCGCCGGCCTGCCGTCGGTCAAGGACGCCCAGGTCTTGCGGGCGATGGCCGACATGAGCACTACCGCGCAGATCAAGGACAGCCTGCGCATAGGCCGCGAGGTGCTGGCCTTGATCGGCAAGGTGGGCGCGCTGCACAAGCGCAGCGTCGAGCAAGCCGGATTTGCGGTGCTGAAAGCGCCCGACATCCCCAGCATCCTGGTCGAGACAGCGTTTATCTCGAACCCGGACGAAGAGGCCAAGCTGCGCGACGAGGACTACCAGCACAAGCTGGTGGAAGCGCTGCACACCGGCATCCGGCGCTACTTTGCGCGCAACCCGCCGCTGGCGCGGCAGCGGGTGCTGTAGGGCCTGTGGGTCGATCAGGCCGAGACTGGCTTGGCGCGCCGCGCCCGCCAGGCACCGAACAGGATCAACAGGCCGGGGATCAGGATCATCGCCCAGATGATCTTGCTCAGATTGCGCGCCACCCACGGGATGTTGCCAAACAGGTAGCCGGCGGTGACGATGCTGCCCACCCACAGCGCGCCGCCGGCCACGTCGTAAAACGTGAACTTGCGGCGGGTCATCTGTGCCACGCCGGCGACAAACGGCGCAAACGTGCGCAAAAACGGCATGAAGCGCGCCGCCACGATCGTGATGCCGCCGTACTTCTCGTAAAACGCATGCGCTTGCTCAAAGGCCTTTTTGTTGAACCAGCGGGAA
>JANOBL010000745.1:0-4317 GCA_031411635.1 Betaproteobacteria bacterium | reverse complement strand
GCGCGCGTCAGGCGGGTTTTCAAGACCATCGCAGTGCGCCACTGCGGCTGGGCCGAGGCCACCGGGTGACCGGCTGCCTCCGTGGCACCCGACGCCGGCCTGAGACGGCCGGCGTCTCCTTCTCTACCTTCGGCATCCGGTCACCCGGCGTCCTCGGCCCAGCCGCAGTGGCGCACTGCGATGGTCTTGAAAACCCGCCTGACGCGCGCGGCGACAGCCGCTACCAACGCGCACGGCCCGACCGCCGCAAAACCAGCACGAGCAGCGCGCAGGCCAGCCGAACAAAGTTCAGCCACAACACCGCGTATTCGCCGCGTGTGCTGTGGCAGGCGATGGCCAGCGCTTGCAGCAAGCTGCAGCCCGAGGCCGCCAGCACCGTCAGGCGGGGCTGCTGTGCTGGCCGGCGATGTCATGCCGGCACACCCAGACCCGAGCCCTGGGCTGCGGCCACAAACCGGTCTGGCCGCAGCGCCACCGCCTGGGTGCGGTGGGCACGCAGCCAGGCCAGCAGCGTGCCGTCGATGTCCACCAAGTCAGACTCGGCGCGGGTGGCGTGGTCGCCCGACCGCACGGCCCGGTAAACCGCACCCAGCGTGTCCCAGCCGGCGCGCTCGGCAGGGCTGAGCAGGCGGGCAGGGTCCAGGTTGTCGCCCAACAGCACAAAACCATGGCCCAGGACGTCGTCCAGCCGGCTGCGCCGGCCGTTGGACCGCGAGATCATCGGCTGTGGAATCATCTTGCCCACGGCACTGTCTTTGCCAACCGCGCCACGCAGCCAGCCGGCTTCCAGCTCAGGCGGCAAGCCCAGTGGTGATGGGGGCGGCGCCACACCCAGCTTGCCCAGCAGGCCGCCAACGATGGCCTTGGCTTTTTCCGGCCCGGTCATCTGATCCTTGATGATGCGGCCCATCTGCTCGGACAAACGCGTGGCCATCGCCACATGCGGTGCACGCTCGGGCTCGTAGCTGTCCAACAGCGTATCCGGCAAGCGGCCTGCCAGCACCTCGCGCAGCTTCCAGCACAGGTTGAACGCATCGCGGATGCCCGATTGCATGCCCTGGCCGGCCCAGGGCGGCATCAGATGCGCGGCGTCGCCCAGCAGGAAGACGCGGCCTGAACGCCAGCGCTCGGCATGGCGCACATGGTGTTTGTAAAACGCATGCTGGTGGATTTCCACGTCGTCGGGTGTCACGCCCATGGCCGTCAGCAAGGGCCAGAGCTGCTCGGCGGTAGAAAAGTCTTTCTGCGACTCATGCGGCTCCAGCGGAAACTCCCAGCGGTGGTTGCCCAGCGCGAGTGGAATGTCCACCACCGGACGCTTGGCATCGGCCCAGAAGGTCAGCAAGTGGCGCTCGGGCCACCAGCGCTTGACCCGTGCGTCCACCACCACCCATTGGGTGTCGATCGTGGAGCCAATCAGCTTGATGCCAAGCTGGGTGCGCACAACGCTGGCGCCACCGTCGCAGGCCAGCGCGTAGCGGGCCCGGATGGTGCTGACCGCACCGGTGCTGGCATCGCTGCTGGTGAGGGTCACGCCCGCGGCGTCCTGCTCAACCGCTGTCACCTGCTGGCCGTAGCGGACTTGCACAAACTCGGCATAGCGGGCCACCCCGTCGCGAAGCGTCTGCTCCATCACCGGTTGGTAGATCATGCTGGACGCCGGCTGGCCCAAGGTGGACGGCTGCAGCGTGATGCGCACCAACTCCTTGCCGGCATAGGTGCGCCAGCGCAGCGCGGTGGTGGGGTCCATGTCGCGCAGCAGCAGCTTGTCCAGTCCCACCGATTGAAAACAGCGCAGCGTCCAGTCGTTGACGGTGACGGCGCGGGCGCGCTGGTAGATGCCATGCTCGCGCTCGAAGGCGATGGCCTTGATGCCGTACGCGCCCAGGCAGTTGGCTGCGGCCACGCCGCTGGGGCCGTAGCCCACCAGGGCCACATCGGTGTCGAAAGGGGTTGCGGCGGTGCTCACGCGGATGTCCTGGTCTTGATCAGTCGGTGGTCTTGTAGCGGTACGGCCCCATGCCCAGGATGGCCAGTGCACTGGCGATGCACAGCCCGGCGCAGGCCAGCATCATTGGCGCGTAGGTGCGAAGGCTGTCAAAGGTGTAGCCATAGGCGATCGGGCCCAGCACACCACCCAGCGCATAGGCTGCGTACATCGCGCCAAACAAGGCGCCAAAGGCGCGCAGGCCAAAGTAGCGGCGGATCATGAAGGGCAGCAAATCGCCCTCGGCACCCATCGCCACACCGCCCAAAAACGTGCCCAGGCACAGCAGCGGAAACGTGGCGGCCCAGCTATTGAGCGCCAGCCCCAGGCCAGCCGCCAGGATGATTGCGGCCGCCACCAACGGCGCATGCCAGCGGTCCAGCAGCGCGCCCACCCCCACCCGGGCCAGGATGGCGCCCAGGCCGGCCAGCGCGGCGCCGGTGGCGGCTTGGCTGGCGCTCAGGCCCCTGTCCATGAACAGCGCGGCGCCGTGCAGCGCAATGCCCAGGATGCCGAATGGCATCAAAAAAGTAACCACCAGCAGCAGCCAGAAGCGTTTGTCGCGCCGGGCTTCGGCCAGCGTGACGCCGGGGGCGGCGGCCAGTTCGGCGGCGCGCGCGGCAACTGACAAGGCCTTGGGCGCCAGCGGGGCCGATTGGCCGCGGCTGGGCCTGATCAACAAATAGGCCAGCAAGCCCCCCACCAGCGCCATGCCGGACAGCGCGGTGTAGGCGCCGCGCCAGCCCAGATCGGCCACCAGTTTGCTGGCGACAAACGGCGACAACCCCACACCAGCACCGGCGCCCAGGCCGGCAATGCCCAGCGCCAGGCCAAGACGCTTGTCAAACCACTGCGGCAATACGCCGGCATAGCCCACCATCGAGGTGCCCGAGCCGGCCACGCCGACGATGAAACACAGCGCGCCCAGCGCCACCAGGCGGCCAGGCAGCCAGGACATCGCGTACACCGCGGCCGAGAACAGCAGCACCGAGATGGCAATCACCCGCTCGGCGCCATAGCGGTCGAACAAGCGGCCGGCAAACGGCGACGCCAAGGTGACGCCCAACATCGACAGCACGGCGGCGGTGGAGGTGTCGCCCCGACCCCAGCCAAACTCCTGCGACAAGGGCAGCAGAAAAAACGGCAGCGACGAGTTGAAGATCACCGGAAAGCTGCAGCACAGGCCGATGGCCGCGCCCAGCACCACCGAGACATAACGCCAACGCGGCGCGGCCGTGACCTTGCCGGTGACGGGCAGCACGAGGCTGGGTTGGGGCAGGGCGCTCATGGTGTTGCGACCAACGCGGGCGTGGCCGGGGATCAGGCCCGGCTACCGCTGAACGGCGCGGTGCCAAACGGGCTCTTGGCGCCGCCCGAGATACTGTCGCCGGCTATCGTGGCGCTGAACTCCAGCGTCATCGGCATCGGTGTGCTCACCTTGGCGCCCCAACTCAGGCTGTTGCCATCGACCTTGCCATCGAAGATCTCGTTGGTTTCTTTGGGGCCTTTGATCGCGCCGTGCAGCTCATTGCCGTCGGCCTGCAGATCCAACACCACCTCGTTGTTGCCCATCGGGGTTTTGATCACGACATTCCACTGGCCGGTTGCTGACATCGGTTTTTCCTCTGATCTGGAGACGGGAAACTGCGGCTTCAGCGCCACTTCACTGGCGGGGCGGTGGCCCCATTCACTGAGCTTGTCGTAGCTGACGACCTGCCAGGTGGCTTCGTCCACCTTGGCGCCGCCCCAGCCAAACTCGACATAAAAGCCGGACGGCGTCTGGCCGTAAAACGAGATCATCTTGTCGTTGGGGTGCTGGCCGATGTCCATCAGCACGCCCTGGCCCATCGCCAGGCAGCGGTCACGCGCAAAGCCCACGTCCTCGACCGAATTCACCTCGATCATGAAATGGTGGATGCGTTTTTGTGGGCCGGGCGTGGGCGGCTGCGGCGCCACCGCATAGGAGTGGTGGCGCGCATTGGCATGCATGAAGCTCACCTCAAACGTGATGCCAGGCCCCACTTGCAGCGCGATCTTGTCGCTCAGGCTCAGGCCCAGCACATCGGCGGCAAACTGCGTGCTGGCCGGGTAGTTGGGCGATGAGTAGACGATGTGGCCCAGGCCCTCGGCCCCGGTGATGAAGCCCGAGGCCACGCAGGGCGACACAAAACGGTCACTGGCCAGTGCCGGGCCGCAATACACCTCGTGCCGGTTGCCCACCGGGTCTTTGAAATGCAGCATGCGCTGCACCTGGCGCAGCTTCAGTTCATCGTCACTGCCCCAGGCCCAGGCCACGCCTTGGGTGTCCAGGTGGGCACCAAAGGCCTGCA
>JANOBL010000744.1:0-2163 GCA_031411635.1 Betaproteobacteria bacterium | reverse complement strand
TACAGCCTGGGCTTCGGCCCGCGCCTGGCCGCCCGCCCTGCCAGCCACCTGCGTACATCCGATTTCTCCGTTTCACTGGACTAGTCCACTGAATCACTGAAATCGGCTGGTGCTGTCCCGTCGAATCCGGGCGCCGTGCCGCGTTGCAAATGCTCGCGATACCTCGGGTATCGCTGCGCTTTGCGCCTTGCACTGCATCCCGGCTCGCCGGTCCCTCACCATCCATTTCAATGATTCAGTGGACTAGCAGCGGGCATTGTTCACGCCGCCTCATGTGCGCCAGCGACATCCGTCGTCTGCGCGCCGTGCTGATCGCCAGCATGGCGGCCGGGTTGGCCACCATGGCGCTCGCCGCACAAGAACTGCAATTCAGCGACCGACACCGTCCGCGTATGGCCTTGGTGCTGCCTGGCGGTGGCGCGCGACGCTTTGCACACGTCGGCGTTCTGCGCGTCTTGCGTGAGCGCCAGGTGCCCATCGATCTGGTGATCGGCACCAGCATGATGCCCAGGCCGACGAAACCGGGCGTGCGCGATGGATCGGTCCTGGTCGAGTGTGCACTGCGCTTTGGTTGATCAATGCTGTGCCAGGCTCACTTGAACAGCGCCGGCAGCCAGAGCGAAAACGCCGGCACGTAGGTGACCAACAACAGGCAGGCGGTGAGCGCCCCGTAAAACGGCAGGATGGTGCGCATCACCTGACCGACCGTGACGCCGCCGATCGCGCAGCCGACGAACTGCACCGAGCCTACCGGTGGCGTGTTCAGGCCCAGCGCGCAGTTGATCAGCATGATGATGCCGAACTGCACCGGGTCCATGCCGAACTGCATCGCGATCGGCAGGAAGATCGGCGTGCAGATCAGGATCGTCGCCGCCATGTCCAGGAAGGTACCCAGCACGAAGAGCAGGATGTTGATCATCAGGAAGATGACCCAGGGCTCGCTGGACACCGCCTTCATCATCGCGCCGGTTCTCTCCGGCACCTCGTACAGCGCCATGAAGTAGCCGAAGGCCGCCGAAATGCCGATCAGCAGCAGCACCACACCGGTGGTCTTGCAGGCCTTGGCGCAGGCCGTCATGAAGCTGTGCCACGACAACGACCGGTAGACAAAGACCGTGACCAGCAAGGCCCAGGCAACCGCGATCGACGCCGACTCGGTGGCGGTGAAGGCGCCCGACAGGATGCCGCCAAGGATGATCACCACCACCAGCAGGCCCGGCAGCGACGCGAGGAAGGTGCTGAGCACCACCGGCCAGCCGCTGAAGCCGCCCGGGCGCACCGGGTAACCGCGCTTGACCGCAACCCAGTATGCCGCCGCCAGGTTGCACAGCGTCAGGATGATCGCCGGCACCAGGCCCGCGAGCATCATGCTCAGCGCGCTGACCGAGGCGATGCCCGCCGTTGAAAGCGTGTAGATGATCAGGTTGTGCGAGGTGGGCATGATGGCCCCGACCAGCGCCGCATGGGTGGTCACATTGACCGCGTAGTCGGCGTCGTAACCGTCCTTTTTCATCAACGGGATCATCACCGAGCCGATTGCCGACACATCGGCCAGCGGCGAGCCGGCAACGCCGCCGAAGATCGTGCAGCCGATCACGTTGCTCATGCCCAGGCCGCCGCGCACATGGCCGACCAGGCTGTTGGCAAAACGCACGATGCGGTCGGCAATGCCGCCGTAGAGCATCAACTCGCCGGCGAAGACGAAGAACGGGATAGCGAGAAAGCTGAACACCTGCATGCCGCCGACCATCTTCTGAAAGACAACCGCGACGGGCAAGCCAGCGGCCAGGATGGTGGCCACCGACGACAGCCCGATCGCAAACGCAACCGGCACGCCCAGCAACAGCAGCGCGGTGAAGCTCAAGGCCAATACGGTCAGTTCCATGCCGGCTCCACTTCGGTTCCGCGCGCCAGCGCGATGATGTGTTCGATCGAAAACAGCACGATCAGGGCGCCGGCGATCACCACCGGCAGGTAGTCGATGCCGTCGGTGATCGGCAGCATCGGTTTCTTCTCGTTCCATTTGGCGACCATCCAGATCTGGCCGCCGTAGACCATCAGCGCGCCGAAGAGCCCGACCAGCATGTGGATGAGGATCTCAATCTTGAGCCGCATCGTCTCGGGCAGCAGCGACACCATCGATTCGAGCCCGATATGACCGGC
>JANOBL010000743.1:0-7180 GCA_031411635.1 Betaproteobacteria bacterium | reverse complement strand
TGCCGATTACCTGTACGCGGCGCTAAGGCGTATCACACCGATGGCAACCCGCGCGTGGGCCGTGCCAATGCCACGATGCGCAGCCAGGTGGTGCAAGAGGCCGACGGCAAGAAAAAGCTCACCTTCAGCAATGCCGAGCTGAAGCAGGTGGCGGGTTATCTGTCGTCGCTGCCGGGGGATTTGAAAGTCGTTCCGCAGAGCCGGTTTCGCTGATGGTTCCTGCCGGTCTTTGGGGGCCGGGCGGCGTGATCAGTGGGCGCCATCGGCGCCCGTTTCATTTGAGGCCAGGCTGAAATCTTGATTTCCAGTCAGTACCGCCCTCGATCTTCTCGGCCTGCTTGTCGACAATCCAGTCGGCACGGAAGTTGGGGCGTGCTGCTTGAATGCGCGCCCTGACAGCGGCAGCAGACTCGATCAAGCCCGGTTCCTGAAGGCCATCAAGCCATGCTGCGGTGGACAGCAGGTGGATATTGCCTGGCAACGCATAAGCGTTGGCCTCGAACCAAGCCGAACGTCGTCCGCCACCAGCAGCAAAAGGTCCAGCGCATCTGCAACGGCCAGCGAAATCAGCGGCCCGGTGTCTGGCAACAAAATCCGAATCGGCGCTGTCATGGTTTTGCAAGCCGACCTTTGACCGCCGCCACCATCGCCGATGACATCTGCTGGCGCCTGCTGATGGGCACCACGGGGTGGGGCAGCGAAGCGGCGTTCAACAGGCGCAGCAGAACGCCGTAGTCGGTTATCCCAAGTGCTTGCATGACGACCGCCCGTGGGCGACGTCCTGCCGCATAGTCCAGCAACTCTTGCAGCACGCCGGAAGCCCCGCTGGCCGAGGTTTCGCCGGCCGAGGCGACTTGTTGCTCCAGCGAGGTTCTGACCAGGGCAGAAATGGAGGTTTGCTGCTTCGCGGCCAGCGCCTTGGCGGCGGCGATGAGGCTGTCATCCAGTGAGAGGGTGATATTCATCCCCACACGATACTGTGTTCACGTGTTCATGTGTAAAAAGCGGGTGGCAGGTGGTGCAACCCATGCCAGCCGTCGTCGGCCTGAGGCTGCCGGATTTGTCCCCACAGTCGCTGCTGGCCCTTGCCACGGTGGCAAGCTCGATACTGCGGCCTGGATTGTTGACGATGATCAAACCGGAGCCCAACCGTGATTGAACTGACCCTGCCGACGATGACCTGCAGCCACTGCGTTCGCACCGTGACCGAAACCGTGCAGCGTGTGGATGCCGCCGCCACGCTGAAAATCGACCTGGCCACGCACCGTGTCAGCATCGCGTCGCAGCAGCCGGCGCAGCGCTTTGCCGCCGCGCTGGCCGAGGAGGGCTACGTGCCGGCTTGACCGCGCTTGCCCCGGGCCTGCCCCGCCCTTGCCTACACTGCGGCATCGCAAAGCTGTTGGGATGCCATCGATGTCATACGTCTTCAAGACCGGGCTGAAGATCGCCGCGCTGCTCACCGCGCTGGTAACCGCACTGGTTTTGGCCCCTGGCGCCACCGCGCAAACCCTGAGATGGGCCAGCCAGGGCGATCCGCAGACCATGGACCCGCACTCGCAGAACGAGGGCCTGACCAACAGCATGAACCAGCAGGTCTACGAGCGCCTGGTGGGGCGTGACAAGAACCTGAACTTTGTGCCGTCGCTGGCCACCGATTGGCAGCAGGTCTCGCCGCTGGTCTGGCGCTTCAAGTTGCGCGCGGGGGTCAAGTTTCATGACGCTGCGCCGTTCACCGCTGACGATGTGGTCTTTTCGGTCCAGCGCGCGGCGGCGCCCACCTCGCAGATTTCGGTTTATGTCAATGCGCTGGGCGAGCCGGTCAAGATCGACGATCTGACGGTGGAGTTTCGGCTGAAGGCGGTGAACCCGGTGTTCTTGCAGCACCTCGACACTTTGTTCATCATGAACAAGGCCTGGTGCGAGAAGTACAAGGTCACCAAGCCGCTGGACTACAAGAACAAGGAAGAAACCCATGCCGCGCGCAACGCCAACGGCACCGGCCCTTACTTGCTGGTCAACCGGGCCCCCGACATCAAGACCACCTACCAGCGTAACCCGGGCTGGTGGGACAAGCCGATTGGCAATGTGCGCGACATCGTCTACACGCCGATCGCCAACGACGCCACCCGGCTGGCCGCGCTGATCTCGGGCGAGATCGATTTTGTGCTGGACCCGGCACCGCGCGACATCGCCCGGCTGCGCAACGTGGCCGGCATCAAGGTAATCGACGGGCCAGAAAACCGGGTCATCTTCATCGGCATGGACCAGGCCCGCGACAAGCTGCTGCATGCCAATGTGCCGGGCGACAAAAACCCGTTCAAGGATTTGCGGGTGCGGCGTGCGCTGTACCAGGCGATCGACATCGAGACGATAAAGACCAAGCTGATGAACGGCCTGGCCGCGCCCACCGGCGTGATGGCGCCGTCGCCGCTGGCTGCGTACCACGATGCCGGGCTGGAGAGCCGGCTGCCGTTTGACCTGGCCGCCGCCCGCAAGGGGATGGCCGAGGCGGGTTATGCCGATGGCTTTGAGGTGACCATCGATTGCCCGAACAACCGCTATGTCAACGACGAGGAAATCTGCGTTGCGCTGGCCGCGATGTGGTCCCAGATCAAGGTCAGGCTACGGGTCAATGCGCAGCCGCGTACCTTGTACTTTCCAAAGCTGGAAAAGTTGGACACCAGCCTGTACATGCTGGGCTGGGGCGGCGCCGTGACCGATGCCGAGACCACGATGACGCCGGTGATGCGCAACCGGGGCGACAAAGGCGTGGGCCTGTACAACTACGGCAACAGCCGCAACGACAAGTTCGATGCGCTGGCCGCAGCGTCCAGCGTGGAGGGCGATCCCAAAAAACGAGAACAACTGATCCGCGCCGCGCTGACCGAGTGGAAAGAACAATTGCACACCTTGCCGCTGCACCGCCAAATGATCCCCTGGGCTGCGCGCAGCAATGTCAACCTGGTGCACCGGGCTGACAACTATGTGGTGGTGCAATGGGTCACGGTCAACCCGTGATGCCGGGGTGCCGGGCCCGGTTGACAGGGTTGGCGGCGGCGGTGGCGCCAGCGGCGCCGGCCGACGATACGCTCTGGCACGATGCGGTGCAGCCAGGCGACACCTTGATCAACATCGCTGCCCGCCACCTGGTGGGCGCGGTTGAATGGTCGCAGCTTGCCCACTTCAACCAATTGAGCAACCCACGCCGGCTGCAGCCGGGCAGTGCGCTGCGCATTCCGCTGGCCTGGCTGCGGCGCGATCCGGCGGCCGCCGAGGTGATCCATGTGCGCGGCCTGGTGCGGCGGGTGGCGGCGGATCCGGCCGCGCCGCCGTTGGTGGTTGGCGACCGGCTGCAGCCCGGTGATTGGATCGAAAGCGCGGCCGATGGCAGCGCCACGCTGCGTTTTGTCGATGGCTCGCGGCTGCTGATCACGCCGGGCAGCCGCATCAACCTGGACCGGCTGCGCCAGCATCCCGAAAGCCGCAGCGCGCACACCCGGGTGCGCATCGACAGCGGCAGCGCCGAGACCCAGGTCAACCCCCAAACCCTGCGCCGCCCGGGCTTTGAGATCCAGACCCCCACCGTCAACCCGGGGGTGCGTGGCACCGAGTTCCGGGCCCATGCCGGCGACGGTGTGTCGCGGGTGGAGGTGCTGAGTGGCAGCGTGGCGGCCGGCGCGGCCGATGCGGTCACAGTCAACGCCGGTTTTGGCACCGTGGCCAACGCCGGGGTGCCGATCCAGCCCCCCACCCGGCTGGCTGCAGCCCCCGACCTGGCGGCGGTGGCCGGGCAGCAAGACCAATTGCCGCTGCGCCTGGCCTGGCCCGACGTGCTGGGTGCCCAAGGCTATCGGGTGCAGGTTTTTGCCACCCAGGCCCCCGGTGGCCTGCTGCTGGACAGCCGGGTGCCCGGGCCGGCGGCCGGCTGGGACAGCCTGGCCGCCGCCGGCCGCTACCGGCTGCGCCTGCAGGTGCTGGATGCCGACGGTGATGCCGGGCCCTGGGGCGCCAGCCAATGGATCACGCGGCAGCCATCGCCGTGGTGGAAAACGATGCCGGCGGCTTGGCTGTTGCTGCTGCTGGCGCTGTGACCGAGGGCCGCAGCACCACCGACACAGCGCCCGGCGCCGGGCCGGCCCGGGTGGCCAGTGTGCGGGTCTTCTGGGTGCCGCTGCTGGCGCTGGCGGCGGCGCTGCTGACCTGGCTGTCGCCCTGGCAGCAGCGCTGGAATGACGGCCTGAACGATGCGCTGGTGCGCGCCGCCGTGGCGCCGGCAGCGCTGGGCGAGCTGCTGATCATCGACATCGACGACGCCTCGCTGGCCGATGTGCTGCCGCTGCTGGGGCCGTGGCCGTTGCGCCGCGATGTGCATGCGCTGGCGGTGGATTTTCTGCGCGAGGCCGGTGCCAGCGTGATTGGCATCGGCATCGTGTTCAACGATGCGCGTGATGGCGACGCGGTGCTGGCCGCCGCGCTCGCCCGGCCCGGTGCACCGGTGGTGCTGGCCGCCGCCGGCCTGCGCCAGACGGTGGATGACCAGGCGCTGAGCCGCTGGCCGGCCCCGGCGCTGGCGGGGCTGCGGCCCGGTGCGCCGCCGGCCACACACTGGCCGGCGGCCACCGCGCCCGACGCGGCGCTGCTGGCTGGATCCAGCCACGGTGCACCGCTGGGCTTGATCACCACGCCGTTGAGCGACGACGGCAAGCTGCGCCGGCTGCCGCTGCTGCACGAGGTGGGGGGCCAGTTGCTGCCGGCGTTTCCGCTGGCAATGCAACTGGCGGCACATGCCAGGGCGGTGCTGCAGTTTGATGCCGACCGGTCCGAGCTGACCGATGGCCACCGGCGCTGGCCGCTGGATGGCGCGGGCCTCGCGGCGCTGCGTTTTCCGCCGGCCCCGGCGCTGGCGCACCGGGTGCGTTACAGCGATCTGGCGGCGGCCATGCTGGGCCGCAACGATGGCCGGGCGCTGCGCGAGCAAGTGCGTGGCCGGGCGGTGTTCATCGGCAGCACGGCGTTTTTTGGCGATGCCGTGATGACGGTGGACGGCCAGTTGCACGGCACCGAGCTGCTGGCCGGTGCGTATGCCGCGCTGCGTGATGGCTGTGTGCTGCGCCCGCCCAGTGCCTGGCTGGACGGCCTGCTGTTGCTGCTGGCGCTGGCCCCGGCGCTGCGCTGCTGGGGCCGGCCGCAGCCGGCGCTGGGGCCGGATTTGCGCGCTGCCGGTGCCGCTGTGTTGGCGCTGGGCGGCCTGGCCTGGGCCTTGCTTGCCTGGCAACAGCAGTTGTCGTCACTGGCTGCGCCGCTGGCCACGCTGCTGGCCGGGGCCCTGGCGGCGGCCTGGTCGCAGCACCGCTGGATGGCCCGCACCCACCAGCGCCTGGCCCACGAGCGCAGCGTGGCCGAGGCCGCCAACCGCGCCAAGACCGAGTTCATGGCCAGTGTCAGCCACGAGATCCGCACCCCGATGAACGCGCTGCTGGGCGTGGCCGAGCTGCTGGCCGACACCCCGCTCAACCAGGAGCAGCAACGCCATGTGGCGGTGTTCCGGCGTGCCGGCGAAAGCCTGAACTCGCTGATCAACGATTTGCTGGACCTGGCCAAGATCGAGGCCGGCAAGATCGAGCTGCGGCCCGAGGTGTTTGCGCTGCGCGAACTGCTGGACGAGCAAACCGAGCTGATGCGGCCCCGCGCCACCGAAAAAGGCCTGCTGCTGCACTTTGAGCTGGCACCCGGGCTGCCGGCGTTCGTGCTGGGCGACCGCCAGCGCCTGGGCCAGGCCTTGCTGAACCTGCTGAGCAATGCGGTCAAGTTCACCCGCCACGGCCAGGTCTCGCTGGTGGTGCGCGCCGAGGGCGCGCCCCGGGTGGTTTTCACGGTCGAAGACACCGGCGTGGGCATTGCGCAAAGCAAGCTGGAGGCGATCTTCCAGCCCTTCACCCAGGCCGACGATGGCCCCGTGCGCAGTTACGCCGGCACCGGGCTGGGCCTGGCGATCACCCGCAGCCTGGCGCGGCTGATGGGTGGTGATGTCACGGTGCACAGCACACCGGGGCAGGGCACACGCTTTGAGCTGAGCGCCCGCCTGCCGGCTGCCGAGGCCCCGGCGCTGCGCATCACGCCGCTGCCCGAGCGCGGCGAGGCGGCGGCAGGTGCGGCAGCAGCGCCGCTGCACCTGCTGCTGGCCGACGACAACGCGGCCAATGTCTACATCATCGAGGCCATGCTGCGCGAGGACCAGCACCACATCGACACCGTGACTGACGGCCTGCTGGCGGTGGACCGGGTGCGCGGCGCGCGCTACGACCTGGTGCTGATGGATGTGCAAATGCCGGGCATGGACGGTTACAGCGCCACCCGCGAGATCCGCCGCATCGAGGCCGAGACCGGGCAGCCGGCGGTGCCGGTGATCGTGATCTCGGCCCATGCCTACGACGAGGATATCGTGCGCAGCCGCGCCGCCGGCGCCACCGAGCATTTGTGCAAGCCGCTGACCCGGCAGGCCTTGCGGGCGGCGATTGCACGCCACCGGCCGGTGGCACCGGCCGGCTTGATGGCCCCAGCGGCCAGGCCGGCGCCGGTGGACATCCTGCTCGACCCAACCCTGCCCGTGCCGGTGCCGACAAGCGCCTTGCCGCCCTGGGTGCAGCAACTGGCGGCCGGCCGCTTGATCGATACCGATGCGGCGCTGCAGCGCATGGAGGGCAACCTGGTGCTGTACAGGAGTGTGTTGGAGCATGCGGCGATGTTTTTCACCACCTGGTCGCGCAGCTTCCGCAACGCCTGTGCCGAGAGCGACCGCGAGCAGGCGCTGCGCCTGAGCCACGATCTGAAAGGCATTGCCGCCACCATCGGCGCCGATGCGCTGGCCGCCGTGGCGCTTGACTATGACGAGCAGCTTCGCCAGGGCATGCCGGCCGGCCTGGGGCCGCCGCTGGACCAGGTGGAGCAGGCCTTGCGGCCGGTGCTGGTGCGGGTGGTCAATGTGCTGCGAGACCCATGACCCGCGCGCAGCGCCTGGCCGCTCATCAGCGCGTTGCGCGCTGCCGCACCGCTGCGATGTAGGCCTCACCATCGGGCGGCAGGCCACTGCGCTGGCTGGCCCAGATCATCTCGCCCAGGCATTCCATCACCTCGTGGTGGGCCGCGTGCAAAGAGTTGCGGCGCGCCGCCAGCAGCGCCA
>JANOBL010000742.1:0-2135 GCA_031411635.1 Betaproteobacteria bacterium | reverse complement strand
ATAGGCATCGCGAGCATTTGCAACGCCGCAGCGCGCCCGCAGGCGGCGAGCCGAATGTGCAAGTTATCCCCGAACAGGCCCTGAGGGTTGGCCGGGTGGCTGCGGCGCCCAGTTCCACCGGCCCCCCATCCGTGGCACCATCGGCCAATGAGCCAAGGTTTTGGAAACGAATCCCCACGGGCCCACGCCCAGACCGCGCACCGCAAGCCGGCGCGTTACCTGGTGCTGATCGAGTCGGGTGGCTCGGGCGTTGCGCGGCTCTTTCTCGACACACGCGAGCAGGTGGCCGAGTTTGATGCCGGCACCGAGGAGGTGGCCCAGATGACCTTGGGGCTGGTACCCACGCTGGGCGCCAGCGGCCCCGAATGGGACCGCCCGCTCGAAGGCCACAGCGCCGCAGAGCGGCAGGCGGGCAAGGTCTTCCTGCTCGACATCTAGCCGCACGCCGCGCTGGCTTCTTCAACCGCTAGCCGGCACGTCGGCGGCCTGGGCAGGTCAAAGCGGATGCTGATTAGCCCTCAGCCTCAGCCAATAACCGGTGACCTCGTTTCACCCCAACCCTCCCGCCGGCGTCGCCCGCCGGGGGGAGCGCCGAAGGCGCTTCGGGGGGATTCATTTCAGCGCCCAGTCCAGCGCGGCGCGCGCTTCTCGACAAACGCCAGTGGCCCCTCGTTGAAATCCTCGCTCTGGCGCACCCGCGCCATGGCTTGCTCGGACAGCGTGCGCAGCTCGGCATCGCTCAAATCCATCGCCCGGCGCGCCACGCCCAGGCTTGCGCGTACCGCCACCGGGGCATTCACCGTGATGCGCCCGGCCAGGGCCAGCGCGGCGTCCAGCAGGCCCGCCGCCGGCGCCAGGTGGTTGACCATGCCCAGCGCAAACGCGCGCTCGGCGCTGATGGGCTCGCCGGTGGCGATCATCTCCAGCGCGATCTGGCGCGGCAGCACCCGCGGCAGCCGAAACAGCCCGCCCGCCACCGCCGCCAGTCCACGTTTGACCTCGGGCAGGCCAAAGCTTGCACCGGGCACGGCCACCAGCAGGTCACAGGCCAGCGCCAGCTCGGTGCCACCGGCCAGGGCCGCGCCGTTGATCGCTGCGATCCAGGGCTTGCTGCGCTGCGCAAATACAAAACCGGCAAAGCCACCACGGGTGGTCCACAGCTCCGCGCCACGGCCGGCGGAGATTTCTTTCAGGTCGGCGCCGGCACAAAACGCTTGCGTGCCGGCGCCGGTCAACACCACCGCCCAGATGTCGGCATCGGCTTCGGTCAGCTCAACCAGCTCGTCCAGCGCCTGCGCCACCGCGCCGTTGATCGCATTGCGTGCGGCCGGGCGGTTCAGCGTGACCAGTGCCACATGGCCGGGCAGGCGCTCAAACAACACGGCGGGTTCGGGATGGTCTGACATGGGCTTGGCCTTGTGGTGGGGTGGGGTGGATCGGCAGGCCAGCACATCGTAGCGGGCACGGCGGGATACTGGATGCGGGCATCCCCGCCTGCCGCACCCTGTCCAAGATGCCCCAGATGCCGACGTCCACCCCCCCAATCCCACGCCGCGCCCTGGTTCTGCTGGCGGTGCTGGCCCTGGTGTGGGGCACCAACTGGTCGCTGTTTTCGTACGCCGTGCGCGAGGTGTCGGTGTGGACCTTCCGCGCCGTGGCGGTGCTGGGCGCCGGGCTGGTGCTGCTGGCGGTGGCGCGGGCGCGTGGCCAATCGCTGCTGATCCCGCGCCAGCACTGGCCCAGGGTGGTGCTGGCCACCTGTTTTTACCTGGTGCTGTGGAACATCGCCAGCACCTATGCCGCGCTGATGATCCCCTCGGGCCAGGCAGCGGTGCTGGGTTTCACGATGCCGCTGTGGGCCGCGCTGATCGGCTGGGCCGTGGGCGGCCAGCGCCTGACTCAGCGCTTGATGTTGGCGCTGGCCCTGGGTGCGGCGGCGGTGGGCCTGCTGATGTGGCGCAGCCTGGGCGTCTATGCCCAGGCGCCGCTGGGCGTGGCGCTGGGCCTGCTGGCCGGCATCGGCTGGGCCGTGGGCACGATGATCCTCAAGCGCGGCCAGGTGACGGTGCCGGCGATGGTGCTGACCGGCTGGCAGCTGCTGATCACCGCCGTGCCCACCGGCATCGGCGCGATCG
>JANOBL010000741.1:0-1650 GCA_031411635.1 Betaproteobacteria bacterium | reverse complement strand
CACCGAGCACAAGGGCAGCTGGTGGACCGACTGGTCCGGCTGGCTGGCCTCGCACGCCGGCCCCAAGAAGGCTGCACCCAAGACGCCTGGCAATCGCCACTACAAGGCCATCGAGCCCGCCCCGGGCCGCTACGTCAAGCAAAAGGCCTGAGAGCCTCTGTCCGATCATCCACTTCATCCTGTCTGGAGACCCACCATGAGCACCGACATCGTCATCGTCGCCGCCGCCCGCACCGCGGTTGGCAAATTCGGCGGCACCCTGGCCAAGACCGCCGCCCCCGAGCTGGGCGCCACCGTCATCAAGGCCCTGCTCGAACGCAGCGGCCTGAATGGCGACCAGATCAGCGAAGTGATCCTGGGCCAGGTGCTCACCGCCGGCTCGGGCCAGAACCCGGCGCGCCAATCGGTGGTCAAGAGCGGCCTGCCTTTGGAGGTGCCGGGCTTCACGATCAACAAGGTCTGCGGCTCGGGCCTGAAAGCGGTGATGCTGGCCGCGCAAGCCATCCGTGACGGCGACAGCGAGATCGTCATCGCCGGTGGCCAAGAGAACATGAGCATGGCGCCGCACGTGCTGCCGGGCAGCCGCGACGGCCAGCGCATGGGCGACTGGAAGCTGATCGACACGATGATCACCGACGGCCTGTGGGATGTGTACAACCAGTTCCACATGGGCATCACCGCCGAGAACGTGGCCAAGCAGTACGGCATCAGCCGCGAGGCGCAGGACGCGCTGGCGCTGGGCAGCCAGATGAAGGCCGCTGCCGCGCAGGAAGCCGGGCGTTTCAAGGACGAGATCGTGCCGGTCTCGATTGCGCAGAAAAAAGGCGATGCGCTGCTGTTTGCCGCCGATGAATTCATCAACAAAAAAACCAACGCCGAAGCGCTGGCCGGCCTGCGCCCGGCGTTTGACAAAGCCGGCTCGGTAACGGCTGGCAATGCCTCGGGCCTGAACGACGGCGCCGCTGCGGTGATGGTGATGACGGCGGCCAAGGCGGCAGCGCTGGGCTTGAAGCCGCTGGGCCGTATCGCCAGCTACGCCAGCGCCGGGCTGGACCCCAAGATCATGGGCATGGGCCCGGTGCCCGCCGCGCGCAAGGCGCTGGAGCGCGCCGGCTGGAAAGCCACCGATCTGGACTTGCTGGAAATCAACGAAGCGTTTGCCGCTCAGGCCTGTGCGGTGCACAAGGAGATGGGCTGGGACATGAGCAAGGTCAATGTCAACGGCGGCGCGATTGCGATCGGCCACCCGATTGGCGCGTCTGGCTGCCGCATCCTGGTCACGCTGCTGCACGAGATGGCCAAGCGCGATGCCAGGAAGGGCATTGCGTCGTTGTGCATCGGCGGCGGCATGGGTGTGGCGCTGACCATCGAGCGCTGAACACAAGTTTCCCAACCCCAAGGAGAGAGAACATGGCACAAAAAGTAGCGTACGTCACTGGCGGCATGGGTGGCATCGGCACCGCGATCTGCCAGCGCCTGAACAAGGCGGGTTTCAAGGTGATCGCCGGCTGTGGCCCCAGCCGCGATTTTGTCAAATGGCTGGACGAGCAAAAAGCGCTGGGCTATGACTTCCACGCCTCGGTGGGCAATGTGGCGGATTGGGATTCCACCGTCGAAGCCTTTACCAAGTCGGTGGCCGAGCATGGCTCG
>JANOBL010000740.1:0-12170 GCA_031411635.1 Betaproteobacteria bacterium | reverse complement strand
CTGATGGGCGCGGCCACCGGTGTGTGCAGCCCGGCCGCCTGGGCCGCGTTGGGTGATTTTGGTGCTGCGCTGGGCCTGGCCTTCCAGGTGGTGGACGACATCCTGGACGTGACCCAGGCGTCGTCCACGCTGGGCAAAACCGCTGGCAAGGACATGGACGCCAACAAGCCCACCTACGTCACCGTGTTGGGCCTGCCAGAGGCACGCCGCCAGGCGCATGGCCTGCATGCCCAGGCGCTGGACGCACTGGCCCGCAGCGGCCTGGCCGACGTGGCCCACCTGCGCCTGCTGGCCGACATGGTGGTTGACCGCGAAAGCTGAAAGAAAAACCCGCAATGCCCTCATCCCTGCTGGACACCCTCAACTCACCCGCTGACCTGCGCCGCCTGTCGCGCAGCGAACTGGGCCGCCTGGCTGCTGAGCTGCGCAACTTTGTGCTCAACACCGTCAGCAAGACCGGCGGCCATCTGTCGTCCAACCTGGGCACGGTGGAGCTGACGGTGGCGCTGCACTATGTGTTCAACACCCCGCACGACCGCATCGTCTGGGACGTGGGCCACCAGACTTATCCGCACAAAATCCTCACCGGCCGGCGCGATGCGATGGGCACGCTCAAGCAGCTTGGCGGAATCAGCGGTTTTCCGCGTCGGGTGGAGAGTGAGTACGACACCTTTGGCACCGGCCACTCGTCCACCTCGATTTCGGCAGCGCTCGGCATGGCGCATGCCGCCAAGATCAAGGGTGAACACCGGCGTGCAGTGGCCGTGATCGGCGATGGCGCGCTCACCGGTGGCATGGCGTTTGAGGCGCTCAACCACGGCGGTGCGCCGCACGGCGTGGGCCCGGCCGATCTGCTGGTGATCCTGAACGACAACGACATGTCGATCAGCCCGCCGGTGGGCGCGCTCAACAAGCACCTGGCGCGCTTGATGAGCGGCAACTTTTACTCGGCCGCGCGCGAGGGCGCCAAGAGCGTGCTGAAAAACACCCCGCTGTACGAGTTTGCGCGCCGCTTCGAGGAGCACACCAAGGGCATGGTGGTGCCTGGCACGATCTTCGAGGAACTGGGCTTTACCTATGTAGGCCCGATCGACGGCCATGACCTGGATGCGCTGATCCCCACCCTGGAGAACCTGCGCGACAAAAAAGGCCCGCAGTTTCTGCACGTGGTCACCAAGAAGGGCTACGGCTACAAGCTGGCTGAAAACGATCCGGTCAACTACCACGGTCCCAGCAAGTTCGACCCGGCGGTGGGGCTGCAAAAACCCGCCACCGCGCCCAAGATCACCTTCACCCAGGTATTTGGCAACTGGCTGTGCGACATGGCCGCCGCCGACGAGCGCCTGGTGGGCATCACGCCGGCGATGCGCGAGGGCTCGGGCATGGTGGAGTTTGAGCAGCGCTTTCCGAAGCGTTATCACGATGTGGGCATTGCCGAGCAGCATGCCGTCACCTTTGCCGCCGGCCTGGCCTGCGAGGGCTTGAAGCCGGTGCTGGCGATTTACTCCACCTTTTTGCAGCGTGGTTACGACCAGCTCATCCACGATGTGGCGCTGCAAAACCTGCCGGTGGTGTTTGCACTCGACCGGGCCGGCATCGTTGGTGCCGATGGCGCCACCCATGCCGGTGCCTACGACATCCCGTATTTGCGCTGCATCCCCAATCTCAGCCTGATCACACCGTCCGACGAAGACGAATGCCGCAAGGCGCTGACCACCGCGTTCCGGCAAAACCACCCGGTGGCCGTGCGCTATCCACGCGGTGCCGGCGTCGGCAAGCCGATTGAAGCCGCATTGACCGAGCTGCCCTGGGGCAAGGGCGAGATCCGGCGCCAAACTTCGATCACCCCCGGCCAGGGCCGGCGCATCGCAATCCTGGCCTTTGGCACGGTGTTGCACCCGGCGCTGGCCGCGGCTGACAAACTGGATGCCAGCGTTGCCAACATGCGTTTTGCCAAGCCCCTGGATTTTTCGCTGGTGGCCGAGCTGGCCCGCAGCCACGACGTGCTGGTCACGGTGGAAGAGGGCGCGATCATGGGCGGCGCCGGCAGCGCGGTGGGGGAGTGCCTGGCCGCGCTGGGCTTGCCCATGCCGCTGCTGCAGCTTGGCCTGCCAGACCAGTTCATCGAGCATGGCGATCCGGCCAAGCTGTTGGCCGGCCTGGGGCTGGACGCGGCCGGCATTGAGGCGGCGGTGCGCAAGCGCTTTGCGGCGCCGCTGTCGCTGGTCAAACCCGCTGTCAACGATTGATCCTGGGGCGCCTTTGATGAACTTGGCGCCCGGCCTGATCAACACGGCGGTGCATGATGCGCAAGCCATGCGCAGTGCCGGGCCCGATCTGCTCGGCCTGGCGCTGATGGACGCCCGCAACCGCACGCTGGGCTGGCTGGCGGCGTTTGACGGCTTGCCCAGCGCTGGGGTGCTGCCGGGTTTTGATCCACCCTGGTGGCTGGCCGGCCAGGCGGCGTGGTTTCAGGAGTACTGGATCGCCCGCCATGTGCAGCGTGGCCGGGGCGAAGCGGCCGATGCCACCGGTTTGCGGCTGGCGTCGATCGAGCCCGGTGCCGATGCCTGGTTTTCGCCGTTCACCAGCACCCGGGCCCAGCGCTGGCAGGCGGCCGCACCGGCGCAGTCTGCGTTGCAGGGCTATCTGGCCGCCACGCTCGACACCACGCTGGAGCTGCTGGACAAGGCGGTGGTTGGCGATGCCGGGCTGTATTTTTTCCGCCTGGCGCTGCTGCACGAAGACCGCATCGGCGAGGCGCTGGCGGTGCTGGCGCAGGCGCTGGACCTGGCACCCGAGCGCTTCAAGCCACTCACCGAGCGTGGCCTGTGGCCCGATTTGCCCAGCCGCAACCGGCGCGATGCGATCGGCCTGCCGGGCCAGGAGGTGGTGCTGGGCTCGGCGCCGGGTGGGTTTGTGCCGGACGCCGAAAAATGGGCGCATGCGGTGACGGTGCAAGACTTCGAGACCGATGCCCAGTTGGTGAGCTGGGCCGAGTTTGCCGAGTTTGTCGCCGACGGCGGTTACGACGAGCGTGGCTGGTGGACCGAAACCGGCTGGGCCCTGGTGGAGGCCACGTCCAGGCGCACGCCGCGTTATGTCGAGCAAATGCGTGGCGGCGTGCTGGCGCGCCGGGCCGGACTGTTGCAGCGGCTGCCATTGGCGCAGGCTGCGCTGCATGTCAATGCCCACGAGGCCGCAGCCTGGTGCCAGTGGGCCGGCCGGCGCCTGCCCACCGAGGCCGAATGGCTGCTGGCGGCCGGCAGTGCATGCAGCGGCCGGTCGGCGCGTGGTTTTGCCTGGGGCGACGGGCTGGAATGGGTGGCGGCGCGGGCCCGGCCATTCCCGGATGGGGTGGATGGGCCAGCAGCGCTGGACGCCCGGCCGGCCGACGGCGCTCATGGCTGGCGTGTGCTGCGCGGTGCATCGGCCTGGGGCAGTGCCCGGCTGCAGCACCCGCAGGCCCGGCGTTATGCCGCGCCCGATCGCGACGATTTGTTTGTGGGCTTCCGAAGCTGCGCCTTGTAGCGCCGCGCAACGCGCTACTTCTCGACCAGCCCCTCACGCACCGCCAGCCGTACCAGCGAGGTGACACCGGTGACACCCAGCTTGGCCATGATGCGGCTGCGGTAGGTGTCCACGGTTTTGGGCGACAAGTGCAACTGGCCGCCGATGGCCACGCTGCTCAGGCCGTTGACCACCATCGTGACGATTTGCCGCTCGCGTGGTGACAGCAGCGCAAACGGGTCGGTGGGCGTCTCGTGGGTCAGCGCCTGCAGCGCCAGATCGGCCACCTGCGGGCCAAAAAAGCGCCGCCCGCCCGACACGGTGGTGATGGCCAGCAGCAACTCGGCCGCACCGGCATCCTTCAGCACATAACCGGCCGCGCCCAGGCGCACGGCTTCAGCAACATGGCGCGGTTGGGCCGACATCGTCAGCACCACGGCCTTGACCGGTGAATCCCGGCGTTTCAGCTCTTGCAGCACCTCAAAGCCCGAGCGCTCGCCCAGGCTCAGGTCCAGCAACATCAATTGCGCATGCTGTTGTTGTGCCTCCACCACAGCTTGGGTGGGGTCGCTGCATTCGCCCACCACCTGGTGGCCAGCGGCCTCCAGCAGCGCGTGCAAGCCGTCGCGCAGCAGCAGTTGATCGTCTACCAGGTAAATCCGCGTCATGGTTGACGGCGGCCCGCCTGGCGGCGGTGCGGCATGAACAAGGCCAGTCTCTTTGTCATGGTGTTTTTCTTCCCTGGTCCAGACGATACCAAATGCAAGTGAGGCAAGTCCGGCAAGTCAGCATGATCCGATTTGCAGCACCGCCCGGGAAAACGCGGGCTTGGTGTTGGGTGCACTACGCGGTCTGATCCACCAAGCGTTTCGGGGTTGATGTTTAAGCAACGACATCCGTCCGATTGTTGATGCCTGCAGTTTCCGACCGACCTTGTTTCTAATTCAAATTGATGAAATTGATCTTGCTCCGAGCTTCACCGGCCTGGCTGGCCTGCCTGCTTGCCACCTTGGGCAGCGCAGCGCTGGCCCAGCCGGCCGACAGCGTGGTGGTCACCGGCTCGACGCGTGCCCAGCGTGTGCTGGACTTGCCGTTTGCAATCACCGCGATCGACGCCACTGCGCTGCGTGATGCCGGCGCGATGGTCAACCTGTCCGAGGCAATGGCCCGGGTGCCCGGGCTGGTGGTGAACAACCGCAACAACTACGCGCAAGACCTGCAGATCAGCGCCCGGGGTTTTGGCGCACGGGCGGCGTTTGGTGTGCGTGGCCTGCGGCTGTACGCCGACGGCATCCCCGCGACGATGCCCGACGGCCAGGGCCAGGTGGCGCACTTTGACCTGGCCAGCGCCCAGCGCATCGAGGTGCTGCGCGGGCCGTTTTCGGTGTTGTACGGCAACAGCTCGGGCGGTGTGATCGCGCTGTTTTCGGCGCCGGTGACCCAAGCCCAGGCCGAGCTGTCGGCCGATGCCGGCAGTTTTGGCTTGCGGCAGGGTCGGTTGACGGTGGCCGCGCCACTGGGTGATGGATTTGACCTGCGCGCCAGCCTGGCCGATGTGGATGTGCAAGGCTTCCGCCCGCAAAGCGCTGCCCACCGCACGCTGGGCAGCCTGCGCCTGGGCTGGCAGGGCGCGGCCGACACGGTCACGCTGTTGGTATCCGATCACAACCAGCAGGCGCAAGACCCGTTGGGCTTGAAACAGCCCGACATCGACGCCGACCCACGCCGCAGCGATGCCGACGCGGCCAAATACGACACCCGCAAGACGATCCGCCAAACCCAGGCTGGCCTGAACTGGCGGCACCGTTTTGCCGACGATGGCCTGCTGCGCGAAAGTGCGCTGACGCTGTACCAAGGCTCACGCGGCGTGACCCAATGGCAGGCCATCGCGCCTACCACGCAAGTCAACGCGGCCAACCCAAACACCGGCAAACAAGGCGGTGGTGTGGTCGATTTCGACCGGGTGTATGGCGGCATCGAG
Source organism: Betaproteobacteria bacterium (assembly GCA_031411635.1). Lineage (GTDB taxonomy): Bacteria > Pseudomonadota > Gammaproteobacteria > Burkholderiales > Burkholderiaceae_C > Pseudaquabacterium. Next base: position 6,679 of record JANOBL010000740.1, on the reverse strand, counting down.
GGCAAGCTGACCTGGCGTTTGGGCCAGGCCGATCTGGTGGCCGGGCTGAATGTTGAAACCCAGCAGGATGAGCGGCTGGGCTTTGAGAACTTCTTCGGCCCCGCCACCGCCCCCACTGCGCTGGGCGTGACCGGCAAGCTGCGGCGCGACGAAAGCAACCGCGCCACCACCACCGAGGCCTTTGTGCAGGCACGCACCGCGTTGGCGGCCGGTCTGGACCTGACCGGCGGCCTGCGCGGCGGGCGGGTCAAGATGAGCACCCGCGACCACTACATCGTCGGCGTCAACGGTGATGATTCGGGCGAGCTGGCGTATTCGTATGTCAACCCGGCGCTGGGCTTGCGCTGGACCGTGGCGCCGGGCTGGGCAATGTTTGCCAGTGCGGCGCGCGGTTTCGAATCACCCACCCTGGGCGAGCTGGCCTACCGGCTGGACGGCGTGGGCGGCTTCAACACCGATTTGAAAGGCCAGCGCAGCCGGCAGTTTGAGCTGGGCAGCAAGTGGCGTGGCGCAACCGCTGAGTTGGACGCGGTGCTGTTCCAGGCCGATACCGAGGACGAAATCGGCGTGCTCAGCAACAGCAGCGGCCGTTCCAGCTTTCAAAACGTCGGCCGTACCCAGCGCCGGGGGGTGGAGCTGTCGGGCCTGTGGCGGGCCGCACCCGGATTGCGGCTGCAGGCGGCGGCAAGCTGGTTGCAGGCGTTTTACCAGGACGGCTTTTTCACCTGCACCGCCACACCCTGCGCCAAGGCCTTGGTGCCGGTGGCGGCGGGCAACCGCATCTCGGGCACCCAGGCCGCCAGCGGCTGGGCGGAACTGGCCTGGTTGCCCGGCTGGCTGCCGGGTGAGCTGGCGCTGGAGTGGCGCGCCGTGGCATCCACGATGGCCAACGACACCAACACCGCGTCGGCCCCGGGTTATGCGCTGTTGCACCTGCGCTGGAGCGGCAAGCTGCCGCTGGGGCCGGCCGATGCCATCGAGGCGCTGCTGCGCATCGACAACCTGCTGGACCGGGCTTATGCCGGCAGCGTGATCGTCAACGACGCCAACCAGCGTTACTTCGAGCCGGGTGCGCCGCGCAGTGGCTTGGTGTCGCTGCGCTGGGTGCACCGCTGGTGAGCTGCGCTTGATGTTGCGTCGCACCGTGCTGGGCCCAGCGTTTGCCGAAGATGCGATGAACGTGCCCATCCACCGTGGCGGCCGACCTGCCCGGTGTGCAGCGGCTGATCGTGCTGGTCGATCGCAATCCGATCCGCAAGGTGCTGGCACTGCTGCCGCTGGCCGCGCTGCCGGGCTTGAGCTTTTGCTTCAAACTTGAGCAGGCCTCGCCGGTGCGGGCGCTGGCGCTCACTGACGATGGGCTGTGGCATGTGGGCGGCACCTGGGTGGCGTCATCCGGCGGCCTGGTGTTTGCCGACCGTGTGCCCACCACGCCGCATGCCGACTTGGCCGCCTGGCAACAAACGCTGGCGCTACTGGGCCGGCTCAAACCGGCCACCGTGGTGCCCAGCCATGGCCCAGTTCACCAAGGCGATCACGCCTTGCAGCAGACCCGGGCTTATCTGCAATGGCTGGACGCTGACTTTGCACGTTGGGCTGCCGCCGGCTGGGGGTTCAACGAGGTGTTGCGCGCCACCCCAACCGAGCCGTTTGGCTGCTGGGCTGCCTGGCCGGCCGAGTACACCCGCAACGTGGCCCATCTGTACCCACGCTACGAGCGCGCGGCGCTGCAGCTTGCCAAGCCGCCCTGAGGTCTCTCATAAGTCTTTGGGCCGGAGCGAGGCCGAGGCCACCGGGTGACCGGCTGCCTCCGTGCCCGGAGCCTCTGGCCACGGGCACGGCGCAAAACACGGCAACCCGCCCCGCGCTCGCGCACCATGCGTTGAACGCCTGCTCTAGCCTGGCGCAATCGGCCACGGGCATACCCTGGAAACAAAGCCCTTGGGTTGCCCAAGGCCGATGGCCCGCTTCCTGCCGGGAATACCACCTGAAGCACCGGGCCCGGTCACCCGGTGTGACAAGCCCATTCCTTCTGGAGGAGACCTCACCATGAACCTGAAACGCTCAAGCCTGTTGATCACCCTGGCCCTGGTGGCGATGGGCGCGCAAGCGGTCGTCACCGACCAGATGAAATGAACCCGAAGACCGGCAAGGTCGTCTGGGAGGCCACCAATAACGCGCCGCTGTGGGGCGGGGATGTAGCCAAGAAGGTCAACTACCTGGAGCAGGGCGGCTCGGTGTGGGTGTTCAAGATTCCCAAGTGAGCGCTGCGGGCCAACGGGCCCAGCGCTGAGTTTGCAGGCCGTGCCTGAGCGGCCTTTTTTTTGCGCACAAGCGACTCACAAACGATAGGCCACACGCCGTTGCCTGGGCGCCGCAGTGGGTTTGGCAACACTGGCCTTGGCGGCGAGGGCACGGCGCTTCATCAGGTTCAAGCCGGTGATGCACAGCACCGCCGTGCTCAGCGCGGCAAGCTGCGCCCAGGTGGCGGGCTCCAGCGCTGCCAAATAGCGCCAGAGCGCATCGCCGATGGTTGCTGGTGCTTCGGGTGCCGGCGTCAGTGTTGGTGTGAATGTCGGTGTGAATGTTGGTGTGAATGCCGGTGTGAGTGCTGATGAAAAGAGTGCCGCCTCGCCAACGTCTTGCGACGGCAGGTAGGCCGTGCGGCTCAGGTTGGCCGCTGCAGCCTGGGCCGGCACGCTGGGCCGGCCGGCCAGCGATGGGTGGTCGTCGGCCGGGTCCGGCAGCGTGGCGGCCAACAGGGTGATCGTCCCAAGCGCCGGGGTGGGTGACTGCGTCGACAGGCGCAGCACCTCCAACGGCAGCGCACCCGGCACGGCCACGGCCGCGGTTTGTGCGATCAACAGGCTGGCCTGGGCCGATGCCGTGCCCACCAGGCCCAGCGCGCCAAGCACCGCAATGCACTTTAAAAACCCCATGCCAGCTCTCCGGACCGTGCTGAACAGCACGCGCATCCATGATGTTAATTAAAATTGCAATATTTATCATATTTAGAGTTAGGGGGGTGTATTTGTGAAAAAGTGTTGGCGCGCACGGCTGGTTCGACTTGGCGGCGGGCCGGGTTGACCGGGGTTTTTTGCGTCTAATCGCGGCCATGCAGACCAACAGCGTTGTGCGCACCGATGTGCCCCTGGACCTGCCACGACTGCTGATGCGCCGCGCCGGCGTGGTGGCGCTGGCGGTGTTGTTGCTGGCGCTGGTGCTGGGCCTGGCGCGCATGCGCACCGACATCGATGACGAGTTTGACGCCGCTGTCAGCCTGGCCGGGCTGCTGGCCGAGTTGGGCAGCCTGGCGCCGCTGGACGACGCGGCGGCGCTGGCCAAGCTGGCCGCGCTGCGCAGCCAGGCTGCCGCATCGCCGCCGCGCCATTTGTTGTTGCAGGTGTACGGCGTTGATGGCCAGGTGTTGCTGGCGCCGCCGGCTGCTGCCCCGGCGGCCGCGCCGATGCGCTGGCTGCTGGCCTTGCACCGGCAGCTTTGGTCGGCGCCGGCGCCGCACCAGCAAACCTGGCCGCTGGCACGGCCCGGTGGTGGGCGCTGGACCGTCAGCTTGCTGGCCTCGCACGAGAGCGAGCGCCGCGAGGCGCTGGTCAACCTGCTGGGCACCTTGGCGCTGCTGCTGGCCTGCATCGCCGGCCTGCTGCTGGTGATGCGCTGGAACCTGCGCCGGGCACTGGCGCCGCTGGGCCGGCTGCTGGCCGCCATCAGCGGCATCGAAGGTCACGATGTGCGCGCGGTGCAGGCCTTGCCGGCGATGCCGGTGCGTGAGCTTGACGCCATTGCTGGCGCGCTGCGCCGCCTAGGCCAGGCGCTGGACGAGGCGCAGGCCCGGCGCCGTTTGCTCAGCCAGCAGGTGCTGAGCCTGCAGGAGGACGAGCGCAGCCGCCTGGCGCAAGAGCTGCACGACGAATTTGGCCAGCGCCTGACCGCGTTGCGGGTGGACGCCGCCTGGCTGGCGCGCCGGCTGGACGGTCAGCCCGAAGCCGCAGCGGTGCTGGCCGGCATGGCCGGGCATTGCCAGCAGATCCAGCAGGACATCCGGGGCCTGCTGTCCCGGCTGCAGCCGTTTGGCCGGGCCACCGCGGCGGGGCTGGACGGCACAGGCCAGAGCCTGGCCCGGCTGACAGACTTGCTGCAGGCCTTGGTGGCAAGCTGGGCGCAGGCCGGCGATGGCGCCACCACCCGCTACCGCATCGAGCTGGCGGTGCAAAACGAGGCCGGCCAGCACTGCCCCTGGCCCGATCCGGCGCTGGCCCAGACCCTGGTGCTGCCGCAAGCGCTGGCGCTGGTGCTGTACCGCATCAGCCAGGAGGCCTTGACGAACGTGACTCGCCATGCCGGCGCGCAACAAGCCGTGTTGCGATTGCTGCTGACAGGCCGGCTGCAACCGGGTGCGCCGCTGCGTATCGCCTGGGCGGTGTTGGACGACGGCATCGGCCTGGTGCTACCGGCGGTGGCGCAGCAGCGAGGCAACGGCTTGTCTGGCATCCGCGAGCGGGTTTGGGCGCAAGGCGCCGAGCTGGTGTTTCAGCCCGGCCTGCAGGGCCGGGGCCTGGGCCTGGCAGCCAGCTTTGAGCTGCGCTGGGGCCCATCGCCTGCAGCAACATGAGCCGCGCCCACGGCCCGGTGCGGGTGATGCTGGTGGACGACCATGCGGTGGTGCGTGCCGGCTACCGCCGGTTGCTGGCCGACGAGGTGGACCTGCGTGTGGTGGCCGAATGCGCCGATGCCGATGCGGCCTATGCCACGCTGTTGGCCAGCCCGCCCGGTGCGGTGGAGGTGCTGGTGCTGGACCTGGCCATGCCCGGGCGCAGCGGCCTGGATTTGCTGCAACGGGTGCACCAGCGCTGGCCGGCACTGCCGCTGCTGGTGTTCAGCATGCATGACAACCCGGCGATGGTGTTGCAATCGATCAAGGCCGGCGCCGCCGGCTTCATCACCAAGAGCAGCGAGCCGGCGCTGCTGGTGGCCGCGCTGCGCCGGGTGGCGCGCGGTGAGACGGGTGTGCTGTCGCCCGACATCGCCGGTGTTGCACAAACGGCGTTGGCCGGGCCACCGCACCAGGGTTTGACAGGCCGCGAGTTTGAGGTGCTGCGCGGCCTGGTGCAGGGCTTGACGCTGGACCAGATCGCCGAGCGGCTGCACCTGAGCCCCAAGACCGTGTCCAACCACCAAACCCAGATCCGCCAGCGCCTGGGTGTGACCACGGCGGTGGAACTGCTGCGTTATGCGCAGGCGCACCGCTTGTTTGAGCCCTGACGGCGGCCTGGCTCACTGAAACGCCACCTCGGCAAAACTGCGCAGCTTGCGGCTGTGCAACTGGTCCAGGCGTTGCCGGCGCAGCAGCTCGATCGCGCGCATGCCGATGCGCAAATGCTGGTCCACCCGCTCGCGGTAAAACGCATTGGCCATGCCGGGCAGCTTGATCTCGCCGTGCAGCGGTTTGTCGCTGACGCACAGCAAGGTGCCATACGGCACGCGAAAGCGGAAGCCGTTGGCGGCGATCGTGGCGCTTTCCATGTCCAGCGCCACCGCCCGGCTCTGGCTGAAGCGGCGCTCGGGGCCGCGTTGCGGCAGCAGCTCCCAGTTGCGGTTGTCGGTGGACGCCACGGTGCCGGTGCGCAGAATCTTCTTCAGCTCAAAGCCCTTCAACTGCGTGACATCGGCCACCGCCTGTTCCAGCGCAAGCTGCACTTCGGCCAGCGGCGGGATCGGCACCCACAGTGGCAGCTCTTCGTCCAGCACATGGTCTTCGCGCACATAACCGTGGGCCAGCACATAGTCGCCAAGCTGCTGGGTGTTGCGCAGCCCGGCGCAGTGGCCCAGCATCAGCCAGGCATGCGGGCGCAGCACGGCGATGTGGTCGGAGATGTTCTTGGCATTGGCCGGGCCCACGCCGATGTTGACCATCGTGATGCCGCTGCCATCGGGCCGCACCAGGTGGTAGGCCGGCATCTGCGGCAGGCGTGGCGGTGCAGCGCCGAAGGCATCCTCCGGATCGGCCGGCTGGCCGGCGCGGCGCAGCACCACGTTGCCGGGCTCGACAAACGCGGTGTAGTTGTCGCTCTCGGCGGCATGCTTGGGCCAATCGCCCAACAGCCCACCCTGGCCCAGCGGCTTGGCCATCATCTCGTGGCCCAGGCGCACAAACTCGTCGATGTAGAACTGGTAGTTGGTGAACAACACAAAGTTCTGAAAATGCTCGGGCGAGGTGCCGGTGTAATGCCGCATGCGCTGCAGCGAGTAATCCACCCGCGGCGCGGTAAACAACGCCAGCGGTTGTGGATCACGCGGGCCGGGCTCGTGCGTGCCGTTGGCAATGCCATCGTCCATCGCGGCCAGGTCCGGCAGGTCAAACACATCGCGCATCAGTTGGCGGCGCTCGGCCGTCATCGTGCCCTCCACATGGTCGTGTTGCGCAAACGAGAAATGGATCGGGATCGGCTGCCGGCTCATGCCCACTTCCAGCGGGCCGCCGTGGTTGCGCAGCAGCAGCGCAAACTGTTCGCGGTAGTAGTTGGCAAACAGGTCGGGCCGGGTCAACGTGGTCTCGAACGTGCCTGGCCCGGCCACGAAGCCGTAGGCCACACGCGAGTCGGCACGCGCCACGGTGCTGGTCTGCACGCGCACGAAGGGATAGCAGGCGCGCACATGCTCG
>JANOBL010000739.1:0-7359 GCA_031411635.1 Betaproteobacteria bacterium | reverse complement strand
CCGACGACTGGCCGTCTTGCACGGTGAAGAACACATCGCTTTTGGACACCGGGATCGGCGTGTTCTTGCGGATCAGCGGCACAAAACAATGCTCATATGGCTGGCCGTCCAGCTCACCCAGCGTGCTGGTGCCAAAGGTGTAGGGCGTGATGTCCACCAGCACGGTGTGGGTCTGGCTGCCGGCGATCAGCGCGGCCTGGATTGCCGCGCCCATCGCCACGCACAGGTCCGGGTCCACCTCGGCGCGTGGCTGCTGGCCCAGTGCCTGCTCCAGGCGGCGCGCCACCAGCGGGGTGCGGGTGGCGCCGCCCACCAGCAGGATCTCGTCGATGTCGGCCACCGCCAGCGCGGCACCGCTCAAGGCCACTTGCACCGCGTCCAGGGTTTCGTCGATGTAGGGCGCGATCATCGCTTCGTACTGCTCGCGCGAGACCTCCAGTGCCAGGTGCAGCGGCAGGCCCTGGTGCTCGGCCAGGTATTCCTCGTTCATCGTTGCAAAAGGTTGGTCGGACAGCAGGATCTTGGCCGCCTCGGCAGCCCGCTGCAGCCGCGCCATCGCGCCCGGTGAGGCACTGACATCGGCGCCATGCATCTGCTTCAGATGGGCCAGCGCAAAGTCCACCAGCTTGCGGTCGAAATCATCGCCGCCCAGGTGGTTGTTGCCGTGGCTGGCCAACACCTCCACCACGTCACCCTCCAGGTTGACCACCGACACATCAAAAGTGCCGCCGCCCAGGTCGTAAACCAGGGCCTTGCGGGCGCCCTGGTGGCGGCTTTCGTAGGCCAGCGCGGCGGCGGTGGGCTCGTTGATGATGCGCACCACGTCCAGCCCGGCAATCTGGCCGGCTTCGCGCGTGGCCTGGCGCTGTGCATCCGAGAAAAACGCCGGCACGGTGATCACCGCCTTGTGCACCGCGTGGCCCAGGTGGTCTTCGGCCAGGCGCTTCAAGCGGCTCAGGATCATGGCTGAGATTTCTTGCGGCGCGTAGTCCTTGTCGGCCATCGTGACACGGGTGGTTTCGCCCATGCGGCGCTTGATCGAGCGCACGGTGCGCTCGGGGTGCACCGCGTACTGGTTGCGTGCCGCCTGGCCCACCAGCAGCACACCGTCGTCGCCGATGCCCACCACCGACGGCAGGATGCGCACACCGGACGCCACCGGAATCACCTCCACCCGCCCGTTGCGCACCACAGCGATCTCGGAGTTGGTGGTGCCCAGGTCGATGCCGACAATGACTTCGGCTTTGCTGTCGCTCATTATGGGATTCCGTTTTTGTTGACGATCACTTCGGCGCTGCGCAGCAGCTCGGTGCCTTGCACAAAGCCGCGCCGCAGCTCGCGCAGCACCAGGCCTTCGGTGATTTGAGGCACCCATTCCACCGCCACCGCCTGCATGCAGTGCGGGTCCAGCGGCAGGCCGATGCTGGGGATGGCCCGCACCCGGTAACTGGCCAGCAGCTCGTCCAGGCGTTGCAAGGTCAGCGTGGACCCTTCGCGCAGGCTGTCGGTAAAGCGCTGCGCACTGCCCAACAGCCGCTGCAACGCACCAGGGCGCCAGGCCGCCTGGGCCTCCAGCGCGGCCTGCAGGCGGTCGCGCAGCTCCAGCAGGCCCAGCAGCAAGCCCCGCTCGGCCTGCGCCTTGGCCTGGGCGGCATCGCTGCGGGTGCGGTCCAGGTCGCGTTGCAGCCGCTGGTTGTGCTCGGCCAGCGCGTCGCCCAGGGCTTGGGTTTGTTCCAGCGCGGTCTTGAACTGGCGGGCCTGCAGCCGCACCTCGTTTTTCAGCGCAGCCATCTCGGCCAGCAGGGTGTGCAGGTCCAGCGTTTCGTTGACCTCGTCCAGGGCCTCGTCGTCGCTGTCCAGGCAGTTGCGAAACTGCTCGATCAGGCGCTCTTTGGCCTCGGCATCAATCATGGCGCCCCAGCACGCGGTACAGCGTGGCCTCGGTCGGCCGGCCGGCTGACCAATCGGCAGTCAGGTGCTCGACCAGGTCTTGTGCCGTGGGTGCGGTGGTGTCGAACAAAGCATGGGCCTGGCGCAGCGGCGCGGTGGCGATCGCCTCGAACGCAGCACGCACTTGCTCAAAGCGCTGGCGGTCGCGCTCGGGTGGGCAGGCGCGGATGGCGGCCAGGTACGCGGCGCGCACCGTTGTGTCATCGGCGGTCTCGGGCACGCCGAGTTGGTGGTAGGGGTCAGTCATCGAACAGATCCGTTTGACTTTTGTCGGTGGGCGCCGGCGCACGCGCTGGCGATTTGGGGCGGAGCACCGGACGCGCCGGGATGGCCGGGCCTGCCCAGGCATCCCAGTTGGAGCGGCTGGGTTGGCCCGGCCTGGCGGCAGGACCGGCAGGACCGGCGGGACCGGCGGGTCCGCGTGCAGCATCGGTCAGCATCGCGACCAAGGCCTCGGCAAACTGCAGTTTGCTGCCTTTGATCGTGCGCCGCATGTCGTCAAAGACAGCCTTGCCCAGCCTTTGCCGCGCCATGTCGAGAAAGCTGTCCACGCCGCCTGCCGCCAGCAAAGCGCCCATGACCTGCTTCAGTTCTTTGGGGTCAATGTCGCCGAGTTCCTCGTCAAACTCGTCGTCCAGATCGTCGTCGTCGGGTGAGCCAAAGTTCATCTCGTCCAGCAGCGTGCGCAGACGGCTGGCGCAGCGCTCATCGCCGTCGGCTTTGGCTTGCACAAAGGCTTGTTCCAGCCGGTCAAATTCGGGCGGCGCAAAGCCCCAGGGGTTGTCGGCAAACCGGGCGGCGGCGTCGAAGTACAGCAACGCCGGCCGGGTGGGCCAGCGTTTCAACCCGGCCTGGGCAAAGCGCCGGGTCAGGTCGTGCTGGGCCTGCCGGTGCAAGGCCTCGCACACCTGCAATAACGCGCTTTCGGCAAGCTGCCGGGTGCTGGCCGCGCTGTTCAGCAGCATGCGAAGCGGCTCCAGCGCCTTGCGCACCGCCGGGCTGCGCGCCGGCAGTTGGTTCAGCGCCTGGGCCAGCGCCACCAGATCGGCCTCGCCGGGCGCGGCCTGGCGATCAAGCCCGGCGCGGCGCAGCAACTCTTTCTGCGGCTGCCGGCTGTGTTTGCCTTCCAGCAGCAAGTGCAAGGCTGCCACCAGCGGTGCACCCCAGGCGGCCGCCGCGTCGCGCAGCAGCAGGTCAGCGGCCGCACCCGATCCGCCGGCCAGGCCCCGCAACAGCTTGATCAGGCGTTGCTCGTCATCGCTGCGCAGCCAGGCCGCAGCCTCGTCCAGCTCGCGTTGCGCGGCGGCCGGGTTGTGCGCCTCGATCTGCTTGCGCGCGTGGGACAAATGCGCCTGGCCGATCAGCTTGCGCACCTGCGGGTTCAGGGGTTCCAGCGCCAGCACCTGCTTGGCCAGGCCGATGGCTTTCTTGAACGCACCGCTGGCCAGCGCCACTTCAACCGCCTCCTGCAGCAACAAGGCATCGCCCGGCAGCGCCTGCTGGGCGCGGTCCAGCAGGGCACGGGCTTGCTTCAGGTCATCGTCCTGCCGTGCGTCGCGCAACAGGCGCATGTGGCTGTCGCGGTCGCTGGGATCAAGCGCCAGGCTCTGCGCCAGCCAGTCCCGGGCATGCGAGCAAAGCTGATCCCCGCTGCCGTGGCCCCGGTGTTGCTCCGCCAGGTGGCGCAACACCAATGCCGCCGGCAGCCGGCCGCCGGTCACGGCGCTTTGCAGCTTGACGTAGCGCAGCCAGTGCGCCTCGGCCTGCTCGTGATGCCCCGCCAGCTTGGCTGCCAGGGCCTGCAGCCGCAGCTCTTCGGCCGCGGTCAGCGATCCCAGGCTGGCCTGAAACGCCGCCAACCGATGCGGCACATGCGGCAGCAGGCGTTGGCACAGCGGGCGCACCTTGGCGCTGCCCAGCACCACGCGGTGGCGCAGCAGCAGATCGAACAGGTCTTGCGCGGTGCTGGGCTTGTCGCCCAGGCGCTGCACCAAGTCCAGCAGCAGCGGCCGTTGTGCAGGCGGGCAGCCTTTGAGATCAAGCACCAGCGTGCGGCCGGCGTCGTCCAGTGTGGGCAGGGCTTGCAGCCAGGCCGTGCCCGGCATCAGGGCCACCCGCAAAGCCTGGGCCAGCGCCTCGAACGGCCCACCGTCGCTCACCCGTTGCAGCGCAGCCGCCGCTTGCTCGGGTTGCGACGCCAGCAGCACCAGCGCCTTGAGCAGCGGCCGCAGATCCCGGTACGGGGATTTGAACGAGATGGCTTGCAGCGCGGCATCCAGCGCCGCGCCGTCGCCTTGTGTGCTGGCCACCAGCGCTGCCCGGGCGGCTGCCCGGTGCAGCAACAGCGGGCTTTGCGCCGGCAGGCCGGCCAGCAGCGCATCGGGCGCCACCAGCACCGCTGCAGCAAGTTGAGCCTCGGCAGCGGCCTGGGCTTCGGGCGGCAGCTTGTGCGCCTCGGCCAGCAGGGCCAGCGCCTGCGCGGGTTGGCCGCTCTTGAGCAACCAGCCGACGTAAGGCCCACCCAGCAGCGCCACGCCGCAGGCATCGGCACGGGTGCGCCACAAGGCCAGCCCCTCCTTGAGCATGCCCTTGGCCGCCAACTGCTCGGCGCGACCGGCGTAGGCGGTGGCCAGCCCGGCCAGCCATTCGGGGCGCCGCTCACGCTTGAGCAAGTCCTTGAACTGCTCAATCGCATCCTTGAAGCGCGCTGCAGCCAGCGCTGCGACAGCAGTGTCCGCCGGCACTGCATCGACGGCGCTGCCGGGTTTGGTAGGCAGTGGTTTTGCTTTTTTCTTGTGCGGCATGTTCAAAAATCCTGGCCAACTCGGCGGCAACCCGCCTTCGGCTTTTGACGGGCTGCCGAATCCTACACAAGCCAGGGTTCAGGCCATCAACCGGTGGGCCAAATGGGGGCCAGTGACAAGCGCAATCCTTGCCCGGACGACAAAGGCAAGCGCAGCGCCTGCACACCACCGCGCGCCAAGGCCTCGAACAGTGGCAGGGCATCGGCCATCGCATTGCCGGCCAGCGCCTGTGCGGCGGCTGATTGCAGCGGTGGGGCGGCGGCTGGTGCGTTGCACAACTGCCAATCCAGGCTGGCAAGGCTGTGCGGCCCGGGTTGCGGCGACAGCACCAATGCCACACCCAACAAGCCGTCGCTGCGGCTGACCGAGGCCAGCGCGCCCACGGCCGCCACGTCGTAAGCCACCAGCAGCACGGCGGTGTTGTCGGCCGCACATTGCACCGCTGCCGCCAGCAGGCCGTTGGCAAAGCTGTGCTCAAACGCGGTGAGGGCGGTGCTGGCGCGATGGCAGCCGCAGGCCATGGTCCAGTAGCCGGCGGCGGCGTTGTGCACCGAGTTGTGAAACCGGGTGGGCGACAGCAGGGTTGGTGTGCTGGCAAGCGTGCTGCACATGTAGTCGTTGATGCCCAGGTCACCATAGGCCGAGACGAAGATGCTGGGCAGGTTGATGGCCGCGTGGCCCGAGTCCGCCACGGCGGCGGCAGCCACCTCCAGCGCCAGCGCCACGGTGTCGGGCGCGCGGCGGCGCTCGGCTGGGGCCAGCATCGTGGGTGATGGCCGGCGCGCCGTTGTCGGTGCTTGGCCGGGGTCGCCCAGTTCACCCCGCAGCGCCGGGCCAGCCACATCCCAGCCCGGCAGCGTGGGCGCCCATAGCGCTATACCGTCGATGTAGAGCATGCTCATGCGCCTGCCCCGGCTGGCCGGGCTGCACCGCTGCGGCCAAAGATCAGCGCACAGTTGTTGCCGCCAAAACCGAACGAGTTGCTCAGCACCCGCTGCACCGGGCCCTGGGCCCCAACCAGCCGCAACTGCGTGCCGCACACCGGGTCCAGCCGGCGGGTGTTGGCGGTGCCGGGCATCCAGCCGCTGCGCAACACCAGCAGGCTGATCACCGCCTCGACGATGCCGGCGGCGCCCAGCGTGTGGCCTACCAGGCCCTTGGTTGCACTGGCATGAACTCGTTCGCCAAAACGGCGTGCCAGCAGCGCGGCCTCCACCTCGTCGTTTTTGGCGCTGGCCGTGCCATGCAGATTGATGTAATCGATGTCGGCGCATTGCAGGCCGGCGCGGGCCAGCGCATCGTCCAGTGCCAGCTCGGCCCCCAGCCCCCCGGGGTGCGGTGTGGACATGTGGTGCGCATCGCTGGCCTCGCCGTAGCCCAGCAATTGCAACTCTCCATCTCCCGGAGTCTCGCGCTCCAGCAGTGCAAAACCGGCGGCTTCGCCCAGGCTGATGCCACGCCGCTCGGCATCAAACGGCCGGCACGGCTCGGGCGATACCAGCTCCAGCGCGTTGAAGCCATACAGCACGCTGCCGCACAAGCTGTCCACCCCACCCACCACGGCGGCGTCCACCAACCCCAGCCGGATCAGCCGCTCGGCATCGGCAAACACCTTGGCGCTGGACGAGCAAGCGGTGGACACGGTGAAACACGGCCCGGCCAGGCCCAGCGCCTGGTGCACAAACATCGCCAGCGAGTGCGGGGTGTGCAGGCGTGGCAGGCGGTCAGCCTGCTGGAAGCGGCCTTGATCGTCCAACCGGGTGTAGGCCGCTTCGGTGGCGCCAACGCTGGATGTGGACGTGCCCAGCAGCAGCGCAATGCGGTGGGCGCCGTGGCGCTGGCGGGCGGCGAGGGCGGCTTCAAAAAAACCATCGGCCTGCAGGCCCAGCCAGGCCAGCCGGTTGTTGCGGCAATCCCAATGCGCCAGCCCGGCCGGCAGTGTTAAATCTTCCAGGCCAGCGACCCGGCCGATCCAGGTGGGCAGCGGCTGGGCGCCAAAATCATTCGGCCGCAGGCCGCTTTGGCCGCTGCGCAGCGCCTGCTGCAGGCTTGGCAGCCCGATGCCCACTGCCGTGGTGGCCGTGAAGGCCCGCAGCGTCAGCGGGGCGATGCGGGCCGGCACAGCGCTTGGCGGCTTTACTGCAGCGCCACCTCAACCCGGCGTGCCGCAGCGGCGTCACCCCCGGTGGCCGATTGCTCGGGCTTTTTCAGCTCGATCTTGTCCTCGGCAATGCCGGCTGCCTTCAGCGCATCACGCACCGCAAACGCGCGCTGCTTGGCCAACTCGGCGTTTTTCTCGGGATCGCCGGTGGTGTCGGTGTAACCGCTGACCACCGCCTTCTTGCCATCGGCCACACCCTTGGCCACATCGGCCAGTGCGGCTGTGGCGCCGGCGGCCAGATCGGCCTTGGCCGAGGCGAAATAAAACTTCACCACGCCACCCTCCACCTTGAACGACGCGGCATCGGCCGCTGCCATCGCGGCAGCGGCGGCCATGCTGTCGGTCTTGACGGGCGCCGCAGCCGTACCGTGCGCCGCACCGGTGGACGCACCGATCGGCAGCAAGGGCACGATCAACAGCGCCACGATATTGATGATCTTGATC
>JANOBL010000738.1:0-1783 GCA_031411635.1 Betaproteobacteria bacterium | reverse complement strand
AGCTGGCGGCGCGGCAGCGCAGGGCAGCTCTCGGCGCCCGGTGCGGGGCTGGCCGTGGAAGGGCCGGTGTGGTCGTGTTGGGGCATGGTTCTCTCCTCGGGGTGACGTACGGAAAACGGGGCAGGCGGCGCCCTCAGGCGGCCAGTGGGTGCATGTCGGCGGCGGTCCAGTGGGCGCTGGCCGCATCGCCGGTGTGCCAGGGCGCGGCATCAAATTCAGCCTCGGGCAGCATCACGATGAACTCGGGCACCGGGGCCGATGCCAGCGTCAGCAGCACATGGTTGCCCTGGTATTCGACGCCGCGCACCGTGGCGGCGAGCGTGGTGTCGGCCGCCGGCATGGCCTGGCGCGACAAGCGGGTCTTGTCGGCCCGCACTGCCACCCGGCCCTGCGCCAGCGGGATCACGTTGTGCCCGCCCATGAAGCGGGCGACGAACTCGGTGCGCGGCGCGTTGAACACCGCGTGCGGCGAGCCCTGCTGCTCGATGCGGCCCTGGTTCATCACCACCACCTGGTCGGCCAGCGCCATCGCCTCTTCCTGCGAGTGCGTGACATGCACGAAGGTCATGCCCAGGCTGGTCTGCCAGCCCTTCAACTCAGCGCGCATGCGCACGCGCAAAAACGGGTCGAGCGCCGACAGCGGTTCGTCCAGCAGCAGCACCTTGGGCTCGGTGACCAGCGCGCGGGCCAGCGCCACGCGCTGCTGCTGGCCACCCGACAACTGTGCTGGCAGCCGCGCCGCCAGCGCGCCCAGCGACACCCGCTCCAGCAGTTGCGCGGCCTTGGCCTGGCGTTCGGCCTTGGCCATGCCGCGCATCTTCAGGCTGAAGGCCACGTTGTCCAGCGCCGACAGGTGCGGAAACAGCGCGTAGCTCTGGAACATCATCGCGGTGCCCCGCTCGGCCGCGGCCAGCCGGGTGATGTTGCGCGGGCCCAGCAGGATGTCGCCCTCGCTGGCCAACTCGTGGCCGGCGATCATGCGCAGCGTCGAGGTCTTGCCACAGCCCGATGGGCCCAGCAGGCAGCAATAACTGCCGGCTGCAATCCGCAGATCGATCTGGTCAACCGCCGTGGTGGTGCCATAGCGCTTGCTGACACGCACCAACTCAAGTCGGGACTCGGCCATGCCCTCTCCGGTGAATGGCTGGGTCATGCAAGCCACATGCCAGACCTTGGCCAGACTTTTGTGTGCCGAATCCCGAGTGCGTGCGCACCACCGCAGGGCGCTGCCCAACGGTGCGCGGGGCACCCGCCCCGGCGCAATCTGGGAAAATTGCCGGATGACCCCCATCGACATCCCCGTCTACATGGCCCACCTGGGCCTGAGCGCCCGCGCCGCGTCACGCGTGATGGCTGCTGCCAGCACGGCGGCCAAGAACCTGGCGCTGCGCGCGCTGGCGCGGCGGCTGCGCGAGAGTGCGCAGCCGCTGGCACTGGCCAATGCCAAAGACCTGGACGCCGCCCGCAGCGCCGGCCTGGCCGCCCCGCTGGTAGACCGCCTGAAGCTGGGCCCGGCGGTGATCGCCACGGTGGCCGAAGGCTGCGAGCAGTTGGCCGCGATGCCCGATCCGGTGGGTGAGATCTCCGGCGTCAAGCGGCGCCCTTCGGGCATCAGCGTGGGCCAGATGCGGGTACCGCTGGGCGTGTTCGGCATGGTCTACGAAAGCCGGCCCAATGTGACGATCGAGGCCGCGTCGCTGGCCATCAAGAGTGGCAATGCCGCCATCTTGCGCGGCGGCTCGGAGGCGCTGCACAGCAACTTGGCGCTGTGGGCGCTGGTGCA
>JANOBL010000737.1:0-5066 GCA_031411635.1 Betaproteobacteria bacterium | reverse complement strand
ATGCACACCGCCTCGTCGGCCAGCTTGACGTACTTGGCCTCGCGGTCGGCCTCGGAATACACCACCACCGATTTGATGCCCATCTCGCGGCAGGCGCGCTGGATCCGCAATGCAATCTCACCGCGGTTGGCGATCAGGATTTTCTTGAACATCTTGCCTCCGGCCGCCACCGTCATTCGATGACGAACAGCGGCTGGCCAAACTCCACCGCCTGGCCGTTTTCGACCAGCACCTTGCTCACGGCGCCACTCTTGTCGGCCTCGATCTCGTTCATGATCTTCATCGCTTCGATGATGCAGATCGATTCACCTTCCTTGATGGTCTGGCCGATCTCGACCAGCGGCTTGGCACCCGGGCTGGCCGACCGGTAGAAGGTGCCCACCATCGGGGACTTGACGATGTGGCCGGTTTCCACCGGCTCGGCGGCGGGCACGGGTGCGGCCGCCGCACCGTTGGCCGGCGCCGTTAGCGGCAGGGCCACTGGCGCGGCCATCAACGCCATCGGCGCCGCGCTGGCAGCAGCGGCCTTGACGATGCGCACCTTGCCCTCGGCTTCGGTGATCTCCAGCTCGGAGATATTGGATTCGGACACCAGGTCGATCAGTGTCTTGAGCTTGCGCAGGTCCATGGGGGAACTCCTCGGCATCTGGGCCCCAGGGGGCCGGGCGACGGTGGTTGAGCCAGGCTGCAGCGCTCAAGTGGCAATCAAGTGGCGATCAAGCAGCGATCAGGCCCGATCCAATCGGGCTGCTGCAGGAATTTGCAGCTTACGGTCGTCAAGTTTTGCCAATTGTGTCACACCCTGCAGGCTGCAAAGTGGCTTGTCGGCGGCCGGCGCAGAAGCCACCGATTTGAGCTGATCGCGGCAAATCGATGTTGATAAACACAGGATCACCGATGTTGAGGTCAACTGCCGGCTTTTGGCTATTGGCCAGACCGGGTGTTCAGGCCTGCGCCGCCCAAGCCGCCAACTCGTCGAAACGGGTCTCGCCCATCTTGCGCTTCAACAGCCCGCCCTGGGCATTGATCATCACCGAAAACGGCAGGCCGCCTTGCGGGTTGCCCAGGCCGTGCAGCAGGTCGGTGCCATCCAGGCCGGCCAGGCCGATCGCAAAACCCACCTTGACCCGGGCCAGAAAATCACGCACCGGCGCCGGGCTGTCGATCGCCAGGCCCAGCACCTGCCAGCCACGCGGGCCAAACTCGCGGTGAAAGCGGTCGATCTCGGGCATCTCGCGAACACAGGGTGCACACCAGGTGGCCCAGAAGTTGATCAGCAGTGGTTTGCCGCGCAGGCTTGCCAGAGCAAGCTGCCCGCCTTGCGGCTGCTCCACCTGCAGCGCCCACAGCGCGGTCAGGTCAACCGATGGGCTGGGGTCGGCTGCGCCTTGTCGCCACCAGGCCAGGCCCAGGCCGGCCAGTGCCGCGCCGCCGCCGGCAGTCAGCAGCAGCGTGCGGCGGCCGCTGTCGGGCGGGCCGCCGGCCGGCGTGGTGGGATCGCTCATGCCGCAGATGCCGGGCGGGTTGCCAAACCAGGCAGCAAGCGGCGCAGCGCGTTGGCATCGCCGCGCCAGTTGCGGCCGCGTGCATCGGGCTTGAGCGCACCACGCAGGTCATCGTGGTCCAGGATGCTCAGGAACACGGTCACGGTGTCGTTGTCCAGCGCGGCGCAGCGTGCGGCGATGCGCAGCAAGTCCACCTGGCCGCCGCGTGCATCGGGGCGGCTGCCCACGTCGTAATCCACGCCCTGGTTGATCAGCGTTATCTCGGCCGATTTGGCATCGTCGCAATACAAGTCCAGGTGGATCGCCGACAGCCGGGTGGCCGTGCCACGCCACACCGCGCCGGCCAGGTGCGGGCGAAACTCGGCCAGCCGGTCCATCCACACCAGTGCCAGCGCACGCAGGGCCGCCAGCTCGGCCGGCTGGGTGTCGGCGCAAAACAGCGCCAGGTAGTCGCGCACCTCGTCTTCCACCAACTCGTTGCTGGGCAGCTCGGTGTTGCGCACGCTGTGCCGGCCCAGTGCGCGCAAGGCTTTGCGCTTGGCAGCGGCGTATTCCATGCCTTCGTCCACCACCAGCCGCGCGGCGGTGGCGGCAATCTGCTGGGCCATATTGGTGGACAGGGACATGTTGGGGATTGTAGGAACAGCCCGCCTGATCAAGGCAAGGCCACGGCGCCCATGCGGGCAGCGATGGTTGCGGCCCGCGCGCCCACATAGGCCGAGCCGGGATTCTTCTCAAAGCGTTTTGGCGCCGGCAGCATCACCGCCAGCCGGGCCGCCGCGCCGGCATCCAGCCGCGCGGCGTCGGTGTGGAAGTAGTGGCGCGCAGCAGCCTGGGCGCCAAACACACCTTCGCCCCATTCCACGTTGTTCAGGTAGATCTCCAGGATGCGGCGCTTGCTGAGCAGCGATTCCAGCGCCAGCGTGATGACAAACTCCTGCGCCTTGCGCGCGGCGGTGCGCTCGCCGGACAAAAACAGGTTTTTGGCAAGCTGCTGGCTGATCGTGGAGCCGCCCACCAGCTTCGGCGTTGCCGGCGGCTTGATGGTTGGCCGCGCGGCTGCAGCCTGGCGCTTTTCGACCTGCGCATTGCGCCTAGCCGCCACCGCCTCGGCGCGTTGGTTTTTCTCCCAGGCCTGCTCCAGCGCATCCCATTCGATGCCGTTGTGCTCGGCAAAGCCGGCGTCCTCGCTGGCGATCACGGCCCGTTTCAGCGTGCCAGCGATGCGATGGTCGTCGACCCAGGTTTGTGACCAGGCGACTTGCTGTTTTTCCAGCGCCAGCCGCCACACCTCGCTGCGCTGAAAGCTGGTGGATTGCGGCGCCAGCACGGCCATCAGCGCGATGCGGCCAACAAAGTACAACTGCAGCGTGCCCGCGCACAGCAGTAGCAACAGCAGCAGGCGTTGGCCCTGGGTGCGCCAGCCGGCGGCCTTGGGCAACAACGCACCGGCTGCCCTGGCCACGGCATCAACCGCCGGCCGCCAGCCGGGCGCGCAGCGCGGCCAGCACCGCTGTGGTCTCGGGCATCACGCCGCGCCACAGCGCAAAGGCCTCGGTCGCCTGCTCTACCAGCATGCCCAGGCCGTCGCGGCCAATCGCCTGGTGGGCATGGGCCCTGACAAAGCCGCGCAGCGTGGCCTCAAACGCATCGAGCGGACAGTCCAGCCGGCCGTAGTCCGGCCGCTGGCCGGTCTGGCGGGTAAATTCGGCCTGGAGGAACTGCGATTGGCTGTGTGCCACCGGGTGGCCCAGCACGGCGCAGCGGTCGGCCGGCGGGCTGGGGTGGATGAATGGGGTACAGGTCGGCAACACGCTCATGGTCGCTGGATTGTGCCGGGCCGGTGGCGCTGTTTTTGCCAACGGCCATGCGGTACTTCTCGCGCTCGGTTCGCACTGCGGCCCGCCACTTGCTTGCAGTCTGATAAGGCGCGACGCGCATGGCCGGGCCGGCAGATCCGGTGGCGCCCGCTGTTGCAGCGGTTGACCCCACCGACACCGCGTTGGCCACCACCGCCCAGCCGCTGCCCGCCAACCGCGACAACCTGGCCGCGTCGGCGCTGCAGCGTCGCCATGTCGGCCGGTTGCCCAGCCTGCACAGCACCGACGACGTCGCGCTGGATTGGGTGCGCCAGGGCCTGATGTCGCTGGTGGGGCATTTGCTGGCGCTGGACCGCCGATTTGTCACGCTGCCGCTGGCGGCGATGCTTTCCGTGTTGTCCCGCAGCATCGAGACCGGCCACCGCCACTCAACCCGGCCCCTTGCGCTGAGCCGACAAGGTGGTCTCCAGCCCATCTTCGCGTGTGAAGCGAAAGCGCGAGGTGACAACGATCTGGTCAAACTCCTGCAGCATCTTCAGGCTGAAAAAATCAAACGGCGCCACCGAGCGCACGATGGCCTCGGCCCGGCGGTCCAATATCTTGTTGCCCGAGCCCTGCACCACGTCAGCATCCACCACCCGGCCCGCCGCATCCACGGTGATGTTCATCGTCAGCTCGCCGTACAGCTTGTGGCCCTGGTTTTCCGGAAAGTCGCGCGTGCCACGCTCCTCGATGCGGCGCCGCAGCTTGTCGTAATACACCGCGTAGGCCACCTCTTGCGTGGCCGGGCTGACATAACGTTTGCGCGGCTGGGCGTTGTCGTCGTGGATGCGTTTTTCAATCTCGGCCAGCAGCTTGAGCATCTGGCGCCGCCGCTCTTCCTGGTCGCGCTCGTGCGGGTTGCCGCTGTCGTGCTTGGGGTCGGGCGGTGGCAGCAAGGCCATGTCGCGCCGCACCTGGGCCAGCAATTGCTGTTGCAGGTCTTGCAACTGGTCCACCCGGCGGTGCGATTCTTCGCTGGCGTTGCCGATCTCTTGCTGGCTGGTGGCCGGCAGTGGCGACGTGGCGCGGCCGCTGGCCAGCTCGCCGCCCCCGGCCAGCGCGGCCTGCGCCAGCGCTTGCGCTTGCACCGGTTTGTCGGCCGACCGGGCGTTGACCAGGATCACCTCCAGCGGCGTGTCGCGAAACACCCGGTCGAAGCCCACCGGATCAACCAAATGAAAACCCAGCAAGCCGGTGTGCAGCGTCAGCGACAGGCTCAGCGCCCATTGCAAGGTGCTGAAGCTGCCCCGGCCGCTGAGCGCTTGCCAGGCCATCGGGTGCCTCAGCCGGGGTTGTCGCCGGTTGGGGCGGCGACGGGCGCTGCGGCGGCTCCGGTGTCTGCCTGCGCGTCTGCACTGTCCACCCGGTCAAACGCCAGCGCCAGCGGCGCAGCGGCTTGCGCCTCATCGTCGTTGGCGCCGTCATCGGTCGGTACCGCGCCCCCCTGCGCCGCATCGTCCAGCCGGGTGGCCAGCTTGGCGTGCAGGTCCAGCGTCAGCAAATCCATGCCGCTGATGCGCACCCGCACCCGGGCGTTGCGCGGCAGGCTCTCGCAGCCCTGGGCCTTGAACACCAGCGGCAAGCTGTCGGCCCGCACCAGGCCGTCTTTGAGCACCGCCGCGTCCAGCTCGGTCACGTTGTTTTGCTGCAGCCAGCGCAGCGTCCAGAAGCGCTCGATGTCGCGCTGGAAATCGTTGTA
>JANOBL010000736.1:0-2625 GCA_031411635.1 Betaproteobacteria bacterium | reverse complement strand
GCACCAAGCTGCAAGAGGCGCATGTGGCCACCGGCACCACGATGGTGATCGTCTCGCACGATCTGGAAGACGCGGTATTCCTGGCCGACCGCATCCTGTTGCTGACCCGCCGGCCCACCCGCATTGCCGAGATCGTGCCGTTTGACCTGCCACGCCCGCGTGAGCCCGAGGTGGTGGCCGACCCGGAGTTTGTGCGGGTCAAGGCGCATACGCTGGAAGTTTTCAGACGCGAGATGAAGGCCTGATCGTCAAGGACATACCGCCATGCATGCGCTGACCTTGGAAACACTCAACCTCACCAAACGTTTTGGTGCCTTCACCGCGCTGGACGGCGTCTCGCTGAAGATCCGCCCCGGCACCGTGCACGCGCTGCTGGGTGAAAACGGCGCCGGCAAATCCACCTTTGTCAAATGCGTGGTCGGCTATTACCGGCCCGACGACGGCGCGGTGCTGGTGGACGGCCGCGAGCACGACATCCACTCGCCCACCGTGGCGCGCGATCTGGGCATCGGCATGGTCTACCAGCACTTCACCGTGGTGCCTGGCATGACGGTGGCCGAGAACCTGCTGCTGGCGCGTGGCCGCATCCCGGCGGTGATCAACTGGCCGGCGGCACGTGCCGAGCTGTCGGCGTTTTTGGCCACGGCGCCGTTCCAGCTTGATCTGGATGCCACGCCTATGGACTTGTCGGCCGGCGAGAAGCAGAAGCTGGAGATCCTGAAGCAACTCTTCCTCAAACCCCGGCTGCTGATCCTGGACGAGCCCACCTCGGTGCTGACGCCGCAAGAGGCCGACGAGGTGCTGGGCGCCTTGCGCGCCCGGGCCCATGCCGGTGAATGCTCGGTGATCATGATCACCCACAAGTTCCGCGAGGTCACCGAGCATGCCGACGATGTGAGCGTGCTGCGGCGTGGTGCGCTGGTTGAAAGCACGGCCGTGGCCACCACCACACCGCAGCACCTGGCGCAGGCAATGGTGGGCGACGGCAAGGCGGTGTCGCTGCCGCTGACCCGCGATGTGCGTGAACCCGGCGCGGTGCACCTGGCGATCAACGGCTTGCAGGTGATGGGCGACCGGGGCGAGCTGGCGGTGCAAGGCCTGGGCCTGCAGGTGAGGGCGGGCGAGATCGTCGGCGTGGCCGGTGTCTCGGGCAATGGCCAGCGTGAGCTGATGCAGTCGCTCACCGGCCAGCGCCCCCGCGAGGCCGGCACGGTGCACGTGGCCGATCAGTTGTTCAACGCCACGCGGCGCCAGAACCGGCGTTTGAAGGTGCGGGCCTTGCCCGAAGAACCGCTGCTCAACGCCTGTGTCGGTGAGTTGAGCGTGGCGCACAACATGGGCCTGCGCCAGTTTGACGAGGCGCCGTTTGCCTCACCCGCCGCCACCGGAGGCTGGGTGCGCTGGGGCCGGCTGCGCCAGCGTGCCCGGGCCTGGATTGCCGATTACGGCGTCAAGACCCAGGGCGAGCGGGCGGCGATACGCAGCCTGTCGGGCGGCAATGTGCAGCGCGCGGTGCTGGCGCGAGAGCTGGCCGGCGAGGCCGCGCTGCTGCTGGTCAGCAACCCCGTTTTCGGGCTGGACTTTGCGGCGGTGGCCGAGATCCACGGCCGTTTGATGGCCGCGCGCAACCGGGGCGCCGCGGTGCTGCTGGTCAGCGAGGATCTGGACGAGTTGCTGCTGCTGGCCGACCGCATCGTCGTGATGAGCGAAGGCCGCATCGTGCACGACGTGCCCGCCCACCTGGCCGACCGGCGTGAGCTGGGCGCCTTCATGGGTGGCAAGGGGCACGGTGCGCATGCTGCGCCGGCTGCTGCTGCGGCGGCCAACCACGCCACGCTGGCGCCGGAGGCTGCATGAGCCCAATGCCCGCCCAACCCTTTCCGTTTGCGCTGGACTTGGCACACTGCGCGCTGGTCATCATCGACATGCAGCGCGATTTTGTCGAACCCGGTGGTTTTGGCGCTTCGCTGGGCAATGACGTGACGCGTTTGCAAGCCATCGTGCCCACTTGCGCGGCGGTGCTGGCGGCCTGGCGCAATGCCGGTGGTTGCGTGGTGCACACCCGCGAAGGCCATGCACCCGACCTGGCCGATTGCCCACCGGCCAAGCTCAACCGGGGCTCGCCCTCTTTGCGCATCGGCGACACCGGGCCGATGGGCAGAGTGTTGGTGATCGGCCAGCCCGGCCATGCCATCGTGCCGGCGCTGGCACCGGTGGCCGGCGAGATCGTCATCGACAAACCCGGCAAGGGCGCGATTTACAACACCCCGCTGCAAGCCGAGTTGCAGCAGCGGGGCATCACACAGCTAGTGTTCATGGGCGTCACCACCGAGGTGTGCGTGCAGACGACGATGCGTGAGGCGAATGACCGGGGCTACGACGGCTTGCTGGTGGAAGACGGCACCGACAGCTACTTTCCCGCGTTCAAGACCGCCACCCTGGCGATGATCACCGCACAGGGCGGCATCGTCGGCTGGGTGGCCACTGCCGCCGATCTGATCGCGGCCTTGCTCCCTCCCCGCCTGGCGAATCTGCGCCGCTTGCAAGCGGCGAAGTGGGGGGAGGGGGTCGAATCCTTGAAGTCCCTGGCATCGCCACCCCCATCCCAACCTTCCCCCTTGCAGG
>JANOBL010000735.1:0-3843 GCA_031411635.1 Betaproteobacteria bacterium | reverse complement strand
GTCTGGCGAAGCGCTGATGGGCGACGACGCCTATGGCATCAACCGCGCCACCATCGTGCGCATGGTGCGTGAGGTGCAGGAGGTGACCAGCCTGGGTGTGGAGGTGGCCGTGGTGATCGGCGGCGGCAACATCTTCCGCGGCGTGGCTGGCGGTTCGGTGGGCATGGACCGCGCCACTGCCGACTACATGGGCATGCTGGCCACGGTGATGAACGCGCTGGCGCTGGCCGACACCATGCGGCTCGAAGGCCTGACGGCGCGGGTGATGTCGGCGATCGCCATCGAGCAGGTGGTGGGCGAGTTTAAGGGCCACCCCGGGGCGGCCCCGGGCAGCCGTGTCAGCCGCCCCCGGCGTTGACAGCGCTCAAGCGCCCTTGGCCGCCGCCACCTGCGCCGCCACTTCGGCAGCGAAGTCGTCCACCTTCTTCTCGATGCCCTCGCCCACCAGGTACATCGTGAAGCCGGCCACCTGGGTGTTGGTGGCCTTGAGCATCTGCTCGACGGTCTGCTTGTCGTTCTTGACAAAGGCCTGGTTGAACAGCGAGACCTCTTTCAGGTACTTCTGCACCGAGCCTTCGACGCGCTTGGCAACGATCTCGGGCGATTGCACTGCCTTGCCTGCAGCCACCGCCGCTGCAGCGTCTTCCGAAGCCTTCTCGGCAGCGATGCGGCGCTCTTTTTCAACCAGCTCGGCCGGCACATCGGCCGCTGACACCGACACCGGCTTCATCGCCGCCACATGCATCGCCACGTCCTTGGCCGCGGTATTGGACACATCACCGTCACCGCTGAACTCAACCACCACGCCGATGCGTGTGCCGTGCAGGTAGGTGGCCAGCTTGTTGGCACCGGCAAAACGCTTGAAGCGGCGGATCGCGACGTTCTCGCCGATCTTGCCGATCAAGCCCTTGCGCACGTCTTCCACGGTCGGGCCAAAGCTCTCTTGCTGCAAGGGCAGCGCCGACAGCGCGGCCACATCGACCGGGTTGCTGGCCGCCACCAACTCGGCGCAGCTCTTCGTGAAGGCCAGGAAAGCATCGTTCTTCGAGACGAAATCGGTCTCGCAGTTGATCTCCACCATCGCGCCGGTGTTGCCCGCGACCGAAATCGCAATCACGCCCTCGGCGGTGATGCGCGAGGCCGCCTTGCCAGCCTTGTTGCCCAGCTTGACGCGCAGGATTTCCTCGGCCCGGCCCATGTCACCTTCGGCCTCGGTGAGCGCCTTTTTGCACTCCATCATCGGTGCGTCGGTCTTGGCGCGCAGTTCGCCCACCATGCTTGCAGTGATCGCTGCCATTGTCTTGCTCCGTTGCTGCGGGCTGCCAGCGGGCAGCCCATCAAATAAACCAGGCGCCACCGGTGAGCGCCCCAAAAAATCCGGGCCGGGTAAAAAAAGGGGCTCAACAGCCCCTGGTTTCTGGCCCCGCGAGAAGGCCTCAAGCGTCTTCGTTGATCTCGACAAACTCGTCGCTGCCCTGCTGCACTGCGGCCACCACCTCATTGACCGCGTTGGCCTTGCCTTCCAGCACCGCATCGGCCACCGCCTTGGCATACAGCGCCACGGCCTTGGCCGAGTCGTCGTTGCCGGGGATCACGTAATCGATGCCCAGCGGCGAGTGGTTGGTATCGACCACGCCGATGATCGGGATGCCCAGCTTGATGGCCTCGGCGATCGCGATCTTGTGGTAACCGACATCGATGACAAACAGTGCGTCGGGCAAGGCGCCCATGTCCTGGATGCCGCCGATGTCTTTTTCCAGCTTGGCCAGTTCACGGTCAAACATCAAACCTTCTTTTTTGCTGAGCTGCTCCATGCCGGCTTCTTTGGTGGCCTGCATTTCCTTCAGCTTCTTCAACGAGCCCTTGACGGTCTTGAAGTTGGTCAACATGCCGCCCAGCCAGCGCTGGTCGACAAACGGCATGCCGGCGCGGTGCGCTTCCATGTTGATCACCTCGCGCGCCTGGCGCTTGGTGCCCACCATCAGGATGGTGCCGCGCTTGCCGCTCAACTGGCGCACAAACTTCATCGCTTCCTCGAACTTGGGCAGCGTTTTTTCGAGGTTGATGATGTGGATCTTGTTGCGATGGCCGTAGATGAACGGGGCCATCTTGGGGTTCCAGAAGCGGGTTTGGTGTCCAAAATGGACGCCGGCTTCCAGCATTTCGCGCATGCTGACTGACATGGTTTACTCCGAAGGTTGGGTCTAGAATCCGGCGCGAATCGTGGTTGGGTCTGCTCTGCACCAGGGCAGTGATGCCCTTGTGCAGTGAAGCCCAGCCACGACACCTTTCGGCAGCCGGTTCGCTGATTTGTTGATCTATCGTCCGGTGTTCTTGCGTGACACTTGCTTGAACACATGCGGGAACATTTGCGGGAACGTTTCCCATGGACATCCAGATAAACCCAAAGATTCTAGCATCCGGCCAGGGGGGGCCTGACCTGTGCCAGGCCGCCGCGGCCGTGCGGGACGGCCAGGCCAGCGCCGCCGAGTTGCTGTCGGCCGCGCTGGCGGTGGCCGACGGCCCTTTCTGCGCCCAGGTGTTCATCCGCCGCTTTGACGCACAAGCCCTGGCCGCTGCCAGCGCAGTGGATGCAGCGCGCAGCGCCGGTGTGCCGCCCGGGCCGCTGGCGGGCTTGGCGGTGTCGATCAAGGACTTGTTCGACGTGGCCGGCCAGCCCACCACCGCCGGCTCCAAATCGATGGCCGATGCGCCGGCAGCCACTGCCGACAGCCTGGCCGTGGCCCGGTTGCGTGCCGCCGATGCAGCGCTGACGGGCCATACCAACCTCAGCGAGTTCGCGTATTCGGGCGTGGGCATCAACCCGCACCATGGCACGCCAGTCAACCCGGTGGCCCTGGTGCTGAACCCCACGCCGCGCATCCCCGGTGGCAGCACCTCGGGCGGCGCGGTGTCGGTGGCCAGCGGCGCCGCCTGGGCCGCCTTGGGCTCGGATACCGGCGGCTCGATCCGCATCCCGGCGGCATTGCAAGGCCTGGTGGGCTTCAAGAACACCCAGCGACTGACGCCGCTGGCCGGCGCCGTGCCGCTGTCGTCCACCTTGGACACCGCTTGCGCGATCACCCGCAGCGTGCGCGATGCGGTGCTGGTGCACGGCCTGCTGGCGGCACGCACACCGTTGCCGCTGCGCCGGCCGCTGCACGCCTTGCACTTGGCCGTGCCACAAACCGTGATGCTGGACGGCCTGGATGCCGATGTGGCGCGCGCCTTCGAGTTGACCCTGGCCACCTTGCGCCGCGCTGGCGCGCTGATCGAAGACCTGCCGCTGGCGCCGCTGGCCGAGCTGGCCGGCCTGCAATCGCAAGGGGGCTTCACGGCGGCCGAAAGCTGGGCTTGGCACAGGGCACGGCTGGCCACCCGGGAAGCCGACTACGACCCGCGTGTGGCGCAGCGCATCCGCCGCGGCGAGGCCATCAGCGCGGCCGATTACATCGATCTGCTGCACCTGCGCCAACGCTGGATCGCCCGCATCGAGACCGAGATGGCGGGCTTCGACGCCTTGCTGTCCCCCACCGTGCCAATGGTGGCGCCGGCGATTGCGCCGCTGCTGAGCAGCGACAAGCGCTTTTTCGCGATCAACGGCCTGCTGCTGCGCAACCCCTCGGCTGTGAACATGCTGGACGGCTGCGCCTTGTCGCTGCCTTGTCACGGGCCGGGGCAGATGCCGGTCGGTCTGATGGTCTGGGGCCCGGCCATGGCCGATGAGGCCGTGCTGGGCGTCTCGCTGGCCATCGAAGCGCAACTGCGCGCCATGCCAGGCCCGCCAGGCGGCGGGGGCCGCTGAGCGTGCGGGTCGCGGTGATCGGCGCCGGCATCGTCGGC
>JANOBL010000734.1:0-2861 GCA_031411635.1 Betaproteobacteria bacterium | reverse complement strand
GTGATCGACCGGGTGCGCTGGGTCAAGCGCCATTGCCCGCAAGTGGATGTGATCGCCGGCAACATCGCCACCGGCGAGGCTGCGCTGGCGCTGGTGGAGGCCGGTGCCGATGCGGTCAAGGTGGGCATCGGCCCGGGCTCGATCTGCACCACACGCATCGTCACCGGCGTGGGTGTGCCGCAGATCATGGCGATCGACGCAGTGGCCAAGGCCTTGTCGGGCAGCGGTGTGCCGCTGATCGCCGATGGTGGTGTGCGCTTTTCGGGCGACCTGGCCAAGGCGATTGCCGCCGGTGCCGACAGCGTGATGATGGGCGGCGCCTTTGCCGGCACCGAGGAGGCGCCCGGCGAGGTGATCCTGTACCAGGGCCGCAGCTACAAGAGCTACCGCGGCATGGGCTCGATCGGCGCGATGCAGCAGGGCTCGGCCGACCGCTATTTTCAAGAGGGCGGCAGTGCCCAGGGCAACACCACCAAGCTGGTGCCCGAGGGCATCGAAGGCCAGGTGCCGTACAAGGGCTCGGTGGTGGGCATCGTGTTCCAGATGGCCGGTGGCCTGCGGGCATCGATGCACTACTGCGGCTGCGCCAGCATCGCCGAGATGCAAAGCAAGGCGCAGTTTGTCGAGATCACGTCCTCAGGCATCCGGGAGAGCCACGTCCACGACGTGCAGATCACCAAGGAAGCGCCCAACTACCGCATGGAGTGAGGGTGGCTGCTGCAGCCTCCGCGGGCCGGCGTGAACCGGCGATGGTCTTCATCCTGCTGGCGGTGCTGATCGACATGATGGCCATCGGCCTGATCGTGCCGGTGTTGCCACTGCTGGTGGGCACCTTCACCTCGTCCACCACCGAGCAGACCTTCTGGTTTGGCGCGGTGACACTCACCTTTGGCGTGGCCAATTTTTTTGCGTCGCCGATCCTGGGTGCGCTGTCGGACAAATACGGCCGGCGCCCGGTGCTGCTGCTGGGTTTTTCGGGCCTGGCGCTGAGCTTCATCGTCACCGGCCTGGCCACCGCGCTGTGGATGCTGATTGTGGTGCGGCTGTTCAGCGGCGCGATGCAGGCCAATGCGGCGGTGGCCAATGCTTATGTGGCCGACATCACCGCGCCCGAAGACCGGGCCCGGCGTTTTGGCCTGGTGGGCGCGATGTTTGGCCTGGGCTTCACCTTGGGCCCGGTGGTGGGTGGGCTGCTGGGGGCAATCAACCTGCATTTGCCGTTTTTTGCCGCCGGTGCGCTGGCGGTGCTGAACTGGCTGTACGGCTGGTTTGTGCTGCCCGAGTCGCTGCCGCCGGCGCGCCGCAAGCCGTTTGAGTGGCGCCGCACCAACCCGTTCTCTGCACTGCAAGGCCTGCGCAGCCTGCAGGGCGTGGGGTCGCTGGTGGTGGTGATCGGCCTGGCCTCGTTGGCGCAGTTCACGCTGCACAACAGCTTTGTGCTGTACACCACCTTCAAGTTTGGCTGGGGGCCGGCGCAAAACGGCTGGGCGCTGTTTGTTGTCGGCCTCATGTCGGTGCTGGTGCAGGGCGTGTTGCTCAAGCACCTGCTGCGGCGCTTTGCGGCGCGCACCTTGGCGGTGGGCGGCCTGGCCGCGTCCACCTTGACCTATTTTGCGTTTGGTGCCATCACCGAGGGCTGGATGATGTTTGTCGTGATCGTGATCGGCAACATCCTGGGCGGCGGCGCGTCGGCGGTGATCCAGGGCCGGGTGTCCAACGCGGCCGACAGCCGCAGCCAGGGCCAGACGATGGGCTCGGTGTCGTCGCTGAACAGCCTGATGGCGGTGATCGCGCCGGTGGTCAGTGCGCCGTTGCTGGGCATGGTGTCGCATCTGTCCAAAGGCGATTGGCGCATGGGCCTGCCGTTTTATGTCTGCGCCGCGCTGCAATTGACAGGCACGCTGGTGGCGTGGCGGCACTTTCGCCATGGTGGCGCCAACCCCGCCGCTGCAGCAGCAACTTGAGATGCGATGCACGACAACCCCGCCATGCCCGACAAGACAGCCATGCACGACAAGATCCTGATCCTCGATTTTGGCTCCCAAGTCACCCAGTTGATTGCGCGCCGGGTGCGCGAGGCCCAGGTGTATTGCGAGATCCATCCCAACGATGTGTCGGACGATTTCATCCGCAGTTTTGGCGCCAAGGCCATCATCCTGAGTGGCAGCCATGCCAGCACCTACGAGGATCACCAGTTGCGCGCGCCGCAGGCGGTGTGGCAGGCCGGTGTGCCGGTGCTGGGCATCTGCTACGGCATGTTCACGATGGCGGTGCAGCTTGGCGGCACGGTGGAGGCGGCCGACCACCGCGAGTTTGGTTATGCCGAGGTGCGTGCACACGGCCATACCCGCTTGTTGAGCGGCCTGCAAGACTTCAGCACACCCGATGGCCACGGCATGCTCAAGGTCTGGATGAGCCATGGCGACAAGGTCACCCAGTTGCCGCCGGGCTTCAAGCTGATGGCCAGCACGCCTAGCTGCCCGATGGCCGGCATGGCCGACGAGGCGCGCGGCTATTACGCGGTGCAGTTTCATCCCGAGGTGACGCACACGGTGCAGGGCATGGCGCTGCTGACGCGCTTTGTGCGCAGCATCGCCGGTTGCCGGGGTGACTGGGTGATGGGCAGCTACATCGACGAGGCGGTGGCCCGCATCCGCCAGCAGGTGGGTGACGAAGAGGTGATCCTGGGCTTGTCTGGCGGGGTGGACAGCAGCGTCGCGGCGGCGCTGATCCACCGCGCCATCGGCGACCAACTGACCTGTGTCTTCGTCGATCACGGCCTGCTGCGCCAGGACGAGGGCGCGATGGTGATGGCCATGTTTGCCGGCCAATCCGAGCACAGTCTGCGGGTCAAGGTGGTG
>JANOBL010000733.1:0-5885 GCA_031411635.1 Betaproteobacteria bacterium | reverse complement strand
CACCGAGCCCTGGGGCGCCTCCGGCGCGCCCGGCGTGATGGGCCCCACCAGGTTGGCCCCCATCTTGCCGTCGCTGTCCAGGTCTTGAAACAAGGTGAGCGACACCTCGTTGCCAGTCAGCCCGCAGAGTTGAAAGCGCATCGTGGCGTCGCCGGCCGCCATCTGCAGCGAGGCAGAAGCCTTTTTGCGAAAGCTGGCGGCGTCGGCATAGGCTGCCACCATCAACTGGCCCTTGCCTGGGCGCACGTTTTGCACCTCCACGGTGGCGCAGCCGGACTGCGCGGCCGCCGGCAGGCTGGCGGCCGCGCTGATCGCCCCGGCCAGCAGGGCGGGCCAAAAAGGGCCGGGCGTGGACAGCTTGCGGGCAGTGGACATGGGGTGAACTCCTGGGTTCGGGGTGGCGGTGTGAGGCCATTGTGCAAAGCCCTGCCGTGCCATCCACCCTGCCCGCGACGCAGGGCCGACCAGCGTCGCCAAACGCCGGCCGGGCGGCGCCAGATGCGGTGCTGCCGGCCGGCGCCGCCGTCAAACAACCGCTGCTGCGGCCGCGCCCCAGCCCGGGTAATCGGTGTAGCCCGCTGCGCCACCGCCGTACAGCATTGCCGGCTCCAGCCGGTTCAGCGGTGCGCCCTCACGCAGCCGGCGCGTCAGATCGGGGTTGCTGATGAAGGGCTTGCCAAACGCCACCAGATCGGCTGCACCCGAGGCCACCGCAGCCAGCGCCATCAACCGGTCGTAGCCGTGGTCGACCATCCACGGCCCGCCGTAAATCTGGCGCAGCGCGGCGTAGTCAAACGGCTTGACGCCCTTGTCGCTCAAATCACGCGGGCCACCGGTCTGGCCTTCAACCAAGTGCAAAAACGCCAGCTTCAGCGGTGCCAGCGCGCGTACCACATGTTGGTACAGCGCCTGGGCATCACTGTCCTGGCCGGCATCGTTGACCGGCGTGATCGGCGACAAGCGCAGCCCCGTGCGGCCGGCACCGATCTCGGCCACGATTGCCCGCATCACCTCCACCATCAAGCGGGCCCGGTTGGCGATGGGGCCACCGTAGGCATCGCTGCGGTCGTTGATGCTGTCGCGCAGAAACTGCTCCAGCAGGTAGCCGGTGGCGCCACGCACCTCCACACCGTCAACGCCGGCGGCCATCGCGTTGCGGGCGGCCTGACGGTAATCGTCGATGACGCCGGGGATCTCGTCGCTGCGCAGCGCGCGTGGCGTGGAGCAATCGACAAAACCGGCGGTGGTGAAGGTCCGGCTCAGCGCCGGCCGGTTGGTGGACGACACCGGCGCCGCACCACCCGGCTGCAGGCTGACATGCGAGATGCGGCCCACATGCCAAAGTTGAACCACGATGCGCCCACCCGCGCCATGCGCTGCATCGGTGATCTTGCGCCAGCCGGCCACCCGGGCCGGGGTGTAGATGCCGGGCGCGTCCAGGTAGCCCTGGCCCTGGGCGCTGATCTGCGTGGCCTCGGTGATGATCAGGCCGGCACCGGCAACCGGATCGGCGCGCTGCAGGTAGTAATCGCGCATCAAATCGTTCGGCAGTTGGTGGGGTGCGCGGTTGCGGGTCAGCGGGGCCATCACCACGCGGTTGGCCTATGGGATCTCGCCGAGGCGGAAGGGGTCGAAGAGGGTGCTCATGGGCAAAGCCTAACGCCGGTGGCCATGCCCTGGCTGTCACCCAGGCGGGGCCGGCTGTGTTGACGCAACAATGGGCGGGCGATGAAAGTCAGCCCACACCATCCCCCGCCGACGGGTATTGGCCCACCTGCCGGCCTGCTGCCGCCGGGCCGGCTGCGTGGCCGGCGCGATGGCGGCAAGGCCTGGCGGTGAGCCTGCGCCAGCATCTAACCAGCCTGGGCGCCCGCTTTGATGGCTTGGCGCTGCAGGCCCCGGCCGCTGGCGCGGCAGAAACCGCACTGCAGCGGCAAGCCGCCGCACCATGGACGGCGCTGCAGGCCTGGTGTTGGCTGGGCGCCGGCCCGGGCAACAGCATCTGGTGGCAGCCTGGCGCCAGGCCGGCCGTCGGCACCCGGCTGGCGGTGGCAGCGCTGCAAGGGCCTGATGCAGCGGCCACCACCGCCTGGGCCGAAGCCTTTGCATGCCAACTGGATGGCAGCACCCGGCTGGCGGCCAAGCCCGGCCGCGCTGCCGGGCTGGCGCTGCGGCTGGGCGTCAAGGCCAGGGACGCGATGTGGTGGCGGGCGCGCCAGCCCTGCGATCCCTGGGATGCCGGCTGGGCCCTGCACAGCCCACCGGCGCTGCGCCACTGGCGCGATCACTTTGTGCCGCGCCGGGCCACGTTGATCCTGGCGGACGGGCACCAGGCCCACACCCTGCAAGGCTGTTTGGCCACGCTGTTGATGCGCTGCGATGAATGGCGGCATCCGGTGCGCTGGCTGTGGGTGGGCGGGGACGGCGACATGGCACCGATAGCCGGTTTGCCAATGGCGCGGTTTGGCTTGGCTTAATCCCGATTGGGGACAAGCCGGGCGGCGTGGCGTGCCAGCCGCCCACAATGAAAACCAGCACGGTGAAAACCAACAGAGTCGGCCTGGGAGGGCCGGGCCATGTCGCACCTTGAACGCCTGGTCCGCCTGAAAAACCTGTTTGACAGCGGGCGCTGCGTGTCGCGCCAGCGGCTGCTGGCCGATCTGGGCGTCTCGCCCGCCACGCTGAAGCGCGACCTGGCCTACTTGCGCGACCGCATGAATGCGCCGGTGGTCTGGGACAAGGCGCTGCTGGGCTACCGGCTGGACGCCCAGCAGCCGGTGGTGGGCACGCAATACGAGCTACCCGGCCTGTGGCTGAGCGCCGCAGAGATCCATGCACTGCTGACGATGCAGCATTTGCTGGCCAACCTGGACGCTGGCGGCCTGCTGGGGCCGCACATCAAGCCCTGGCTGGACCGGCTGGCCAAGCAATTGGACGGCGGTGCGCCCAGCCAGGCCGAGCTGGTGCGCCGCATCCGCGTGCAGACGGTGGGTGCACGCCCGGTGCAGGTGCCGCATTTCCAGGCCGTGGGCAGCGCGCTACTGCGCCGCCAGCGGCTGCAGATCAGCTACCACGGCCGGGGCCGCAACCTGGTGCAGGCCAGGGAGGTATCGCCCCAGCGCCTGATCCACTACCGCGACAACTGGTACCTGGACGCCTGGTGCCATTGGCGCAATGCACTGCGCAGCTTTGCGGTGGATGCGGTACTGGCCGCCCAGGTGATGGACCGGGCAGCGATCGACGTGGCCGAGGCCGAGCTGGACGCCGTGCTGGGTGCGGGTTATGGCATCTTTGCCGGGCGTGATGTGCAGTGGGCGCGGCTGCGGTTTTCAGCCGAGCGGGCACGCTGGGTGGCGGCCGAGACCTGGCATCCGGCGCAGCGCGGGGTGTTGGAGGCCGACGGGCGTTATCTGCTGGAGCTGCCCTATGCCGACCCGCGTGAGCTGGTGATGGACATCCTGCGGCATGTGCCGGAGGTGGAGGTGCTGGCGCCGGTGGCGTTGCGGGGGTTGGTGCGGGAAAAGTTGGTGAAGGGGTTGGCGGGGCTCACGCTGTGAGCCTGGGGGCATGCATGATGCTCGTCACAGACCCCCTCACCAACCGCAACGTGGATGATGCATCGGACCAAACTATACGCACCAGAAGATACTTGTCGATGACTTGAACCAATTCGATGCCCATGAAGCCCTACCTTGTTGAGTTCGAAATCGCCGGACCGATGGCAATGTACGCACGAGCCGACACTGGCGCTTCTCCGGTGTCGGCTCCCGCACCGCCCTGGTCTGTCTGCAAAGCGTGGTGCGAGTCGGTAGCAGCCTTTTTCGGCCAAGACCGTCCTGCAGCCTATTTTTCCCCCACGTCCGTCGAACTGTGGCAGCCCATCCGTTACGAGAAATACAAAGTCAACTACCGTGGGCCATTGCGGAAACTCGAGAACGTTCAGCAAGGGACGTCCTATCAATTGGCGGCTACGGTACTGGTCGATGTCTGTTACCGGGTGCGTGCTGAGTGCATTGCGTTGAACACTGCTCAGGCCAAGACGAACGTCGCGCATGCGCTGCAAGATATCTTCAACCGGCGCCTGAAACGCGGTCAGTCCAAGTACGCACCGTCGCTGGGCTGGCAGGAGTTCATGCCGTCCTACTTTGGACCCTTCCGCGCCCATGGCGAAAACGCAAATGCGCCATGCCTGCAGACTGAGACAGATTTGCTGTTGCCGGCGTTCCTGCTCTCCGTCTGGGATGCGCCAATCCGAGGTCAATACAAGCCGATCTTTCGGGAATGTCGGATCAAAGGCGGGGTGCTTGAGTTTCCGAAGGCCCGGGTCGTTGACGGTCGTCTCCAGTTCGAATAGGGGCAGCAGATGCTGGCTGAGCTTTACGTGCTGCAAAGAAACTTGCGACTGCAAGGTCTCGATGTTGCGCGGGTGCACCGCGACTTTGACAGCCCTGGCATCAAGGGCCGATTGAACTTGCTAGTCAAGTTGGACGAGAAGGGGAAGGTGCGGCAAGTCACTTCGCTGCCGCCAGGCATCGAACCTGGCTTGTGGACGCTAAAAAGCGGCAACCACTCTTACTTTCCTGCCGTGCGGACTGACAAGACGCCATTGTTGCAACTGGGTAGCGATGATAGCCGGTGGAAACAGCTTGAAAAGTTGCCGACAGCCGAATTGGTGGTTGACCTTTGCCACGCGGCCCGTTTAGCGCAGCCTCAATTGAACTACGCAGCATCGGTGTCGGTGAAGCAAGCAGCCAGGATGCTGGCATGGCCGACCATGCCAGGCAACGAAGTTCAACAACGGCTGCACGAATTTGCCGTGGGATTTCAGGCGTTTGCGGCCGACTCTGACCATGGCGCGGCCCAATTGCTAACTGGACTGGAAATTGCAGCAACAGTGGCTAGCGATCCGGCCTTTTTGGCGAGTCTGGCAGCCGCCGTTGTCGGCAAATCGAAGAAAGCCAAGGGCCACACTCCGATCGGCTCAAACATCGAGTACGGTGCTCAGTTGCTATTCGACTTTTGGTCCGAAGACGAGCCCGCGTTCTCGTTGTACGCCTGCCCGGTGGGCGAAGTGGTACTCAGCGCACTGCTTGCGGAGGAGGGTGCGCCGCCCACCGGAGGTAACGCCATCGGACCCGCACAGGCGGGCGTCTGTGCACTACAAAGCGAGCCTGCAAGGCTGCTGCGTGCACCGTTTCCAGGATGGTCGGCCAAGCCGGTGATTTCCAAGTCACTGCGTCCATTCGACAAGTTCGGCGCTGCCCCCTGTAACTTCCGCTATCGCCGCGCCGACAGCGAGGCGTTCGACATTGGAGAAGCCATTGCAAACGCGGTGGTGGGCGCATTGAAGACCGTCACCGAAGATGCGATGCGTGGCAAAACGTGGCGGCCATTGAAGAACGGTGCCAGGTCAGCCAACGGCATGGAACTGTCTGATGTGTTGATTGCCTATCCGTCGTGCACGTTCGGCGAACTGCAAAGCGAGTCTTGGCCGAACGTTGCTGACGTGTTCGGCGAGCCCACAGCATCGGACGACGAACGCGCGGCGCACCGCAAACGGTTCGAGGATACGGCCGAGCCGGTTTGCGTCGCATTCAACCAGGCAATCACACGCGAACCCGATCCCAGCCTGCAAATCCTGCTGATTCGCCAAGTGTCGCCAGGCCAGATACAGATTGCCTATTCGGCGCAACCGACCTTGGCCCAATTCAACAATGCCATTGAAATGTGGCAACAATCTGAATTGAACCTGCCCGACGCCCTGCGCGTGCCGTTGCGGTCGGAAACGGCCAAACAAGGATTTGGACTGGTCAAGCCGCGACCTGATTAGTAACGTGCCTCAGCATGCGCTCTGACGACCTTCTCCTTGGCCGGCCCGCACCGCG
>JANOBL010000732.1:0-1672 GCA_031411635.1 Betaproteobacteria bacterium | reverse complement strand
GGCCGCTACCAGAACGGCCTGGGCAAGACCTGGGACGACCCCAACCACATGAAGTTCTTCAACGACGGCGCGGTGACCTTTCCGTACCTCAGCGACGGCATGTGGTTCTTGACCCAGCACAAGCGCTGGGGCCTGTTGAAGGACCACCCCGACTACCTGGCGGTGGCCAAGCAGATCAACCAGATCGATTTGTACAAAGAGGCCGCTGCCGGCGTCAAAGCCAGCGTGCCCAAGGACGTGATGCGCAGCAGCAAGCTGATGGACGGCGTGGTGTGGGACGGCAAAGACCCGGCCAAGTACGCCGACAGCTTCAAGGTCAAGGCCTGAACGCGCGCTGACAAATTTTGCAATCCTCAAGGAGAAAACCATGGTCAGTGCCGTCTTTCATTCCCCGCTGGAGGCTGCTGCCGACAGCCGCAATGCCTCGCGCATCAACAACCCCGGCTTGGCGGTGGCCATGCCCGCTGTTGCGGCCTTGGCCAAACCCGCCAAGCCGGCGCGGCCGCCTATCGATTGGCGGGAGGTCTGGATCAAGGTCTTGCCCCCGGTGGCCGGCATTGCGCTGCTGATCGGCGTGTGGGCCTTGCTCACGCTCAAGAGCACCACTTTCCCGACGCCGGGTGCCACCTTCGAAGCGGCGGTCAAGCTGTTTGCCGATCCGTTCTACCGAAAAGGGCCCAACGACCAGGGCATAGGCTGGAACATCCTGTTCTCGCTGGAGCGGGTGGCGGTGGGCTTTGGCCTGGCCGCGCTGGTGGGCATTCCACTCGGTTTCATCATCGGCCGCTTCGAGTTTTTCAGCCGCATGTTCTCGCCGCTGATCAGCCTGCTCAAGCCGGTGTCGCCACTGGCCTGGCTGCCGATCGGCCTGCTGGTGTTCAAGAGCGCCAACCCGGCCGCCATCTGGACCATCTTCATCTGCTCGATCTGGCCGATGGTGGTCAACACCGCCGTGGGTGTGCAGCGTGTACCGGTGGACTACCTGAACGTGGCCAGGGTGCTGAACCTGAGCGAGTGGAAGATCATCACCCGCATCCTGTTCCCCGCCGTGCTGCCCTACATGCTGACCGGTGTGCGGCTGAGCGTGGGCACCGCCTGGCTGGTGATCGTGGCGGCCGAGATGCTGACCGGCGGTGTGGGCATCGGCTTCTGGGTCTGGGACGAGTGGAACAACCTGAACGTCAAGCACATCATCATCGCGATCTTCGTGATCGGCATCGTTGGCCTGCTGCTGGAGCAGGCGCTGATGGCGGTGGCCAAGCGCTTCTCGTTCGACTGATCACCTGGCCTGGAGAATCAACATGAAAAACTTCATCGATGTGCAGAACGCCGAGATGGTGTTCTCCACCCGCAAGGTGCTTTTGCCGCAGCCCGAATGGCCGATCAAGGTGACGAACTCACCCTTGGCCACCGTGAGGTTGATCTCGCGCAGCGCATGGAAGCGGCCCTTGCGGGTGGCGAACACCAACTCGGCGTTCTGGACATCGATGAACTTGTTCATGTCAGTGGCTCCGTTGGGGGATGTCAGTCGTAGGAGAAGCGCTTGGCCACCGCCATCAGCGCCTGCTCCAGCAGCAGGCCGACGATGCCGATCACGAAGATCGCGATGATGATGTGCTTGACATTGAGGTTGTTCCACTCGTCCCAGACCCAGAAGCCGATGCCCACGCCG
>JANOBL010000731.1:0-7988 GCA_031411635.1 Betaproteobacteria bacterium | reverse complement strand
GGTTGCAAATGGGCATCAGGAACTTGAGGTCCTCGCCAGCGATTTGGCGGGCATCGGCCACAAATTGGTCAACCCCGCCCTGCGTGGCGGGCAGCTCGGAGGTGGTAGTGCAGGCGACCGGCGCGGCAAGGGCCGCGATGGTCAGGGCGAGTGATCGGAACATGTCGTCTCCTTGTAATTCAATCAATGCAAATTCAGGTCAATCAAGGAATCTACTGCTGTCGAACGGGATGCCCTTCAGGGTCTGAAAGCGATCCGTGAAACGCGGCAGGGCTTCCGGGTTGAGAAGGCGGGGCGGAAGCTGGCCTCTCAGAAGACCGACGATCTGGTCAGCGGCGTAACTCCCCATTCGACTGCGCGCTTCCGGGGTGACGCCGGAGGTATGGTAAGTCGCCACGACATTGGGCAGTTGCAGAAGCGGATGGTCCAGCGGGGGCGGTTCTACGTCCCAGACGTCAAGCGCCGCGCCGCGCAGGTGCCCGGTGGACAAGGCCTCGGTCAGCGCCGTTTCGTCATGGATGCCACCGCGGGCCGTCGAGACGAAAACCGCGCCGGGCTTCATCGTGGCGAAGGCGCGCGCGTCAATCATTTTCATCGTGCTGGCATCGCGCGGGCAGTGCAGCGAGACAAAGTCTGAACGCGCCAGCAGTTCATCCAGCGGCACCGACTTGGCGCCGCGGCTGGCAATTTCCTCGGTGGACAGATAGGGGTCGGTGGCCAACACCAGCATGTCAAAGGCAGCGGCCATGCGCGCCACCTTGCGGCCGATGTTGCCGATGCCGACGAGGCCCAGCACCTTGCCCGACACTTCGTGGCCCATCAGGTCTTCGCGAGAGAAGCCGCGGGTTTGACGCAGCAGGCGGTCGCTCTCCGAGATGCGGCGCGACACGTCCAGCATCGCGCCCACCGCATGCTCGGCCACCGACTGCGCGTTGGCGCCGGCCTGGTTGACGACCAGCACACCCGCTGCGGTGCAGGCCGGAATGTCAATCGTGTCGCACCCAGCGCCGGTGGCCGACACGCACAATAACTTCGGTGCGCGTGCCAGCAACTGCGGGTTTGCGAACCAGCAGGGCCGCAACTCGTCTTTTGCCGACGAAATCTGGTAGACGCTGGCGTCGGCCAATGCAGACCAGGCCGCATCGTCGTCGCCCTCCACCTGGCAGGTCTGCAATTCGATGTCGGGCTCCCGCGCCAGCCGCTCGGCCATTGAGGGGTGGTACCAGAAGTTGAAGCGCACGACGCGGACGGATGCTTGGTTCATGGTTGAAGCTGCTCCAGCTCAATACTCTTCGTGATGGGCGGCCGACTGTGCGGCCGACTGTGCGGGCGGTTGTGCGGCCGGTTCTGCGGTCGGATGTGCGGCCGGATGTGCGGCCGGATGTGCAACCACCCCGCCTGCGCGTTCTTGGGCCTCGTCGGCCCGCTCGCCTGGGCCGCCAGCCTTGACGTGCGCAAGCAGAATCTGAAGCGGATGTGGCAAGTGCACGCTGGCCAGCAAGGATGCTTGGCAACGGCACGAATAGCCCGTGGCCAGCAGCCGGCCGGCGTACCGCGGGTCAGATACCCGCTGGGCCCAACTGAGCTGGTAAATCGCCTCCGACGTAGCCCGGTTGGTGTGCTCGTGGCCGTACAGCCCGGCCATGCCGCAGCAGCCGGCGCTCAACACGCGCAGGTCCACCCCCAGTCGACTAGCGACCTTGACCCAATCGGCGGTGGCAGCAGGCGCATTGGTCCGCTCGGTGCAATGCGGCAGCAATTGCCAGATGCTGGTTGAATCGACTCGAAGTGTTGGAAGCTGATGGACCTGCCGGGCCAGCCATTCCTGCGGCAACAACACCTCAGGCGCACGCTGCTTGCCAAGCGCTTTGACGTACTCGGCGCGGTAGGCCAGCGTCATCGACGGATCAACCCCGACGAGCGCGACGCCGGTGGCTGCCAGCGCATTCAGCATGTCAGCGTTGGCGGCCGCCGTTTGCTCGAACTCTCGAAGAAAGCCGAGCACATGCTGCGGCTTGCCATTGGGCTTGAACGGCGCCAGCCAGGGCATGAAGCCGAGCCGTTTCAGAAGTTCGCAAAAGTCCAGCACGACGGCGGTGTCGTAATGCGATGTAAAAGCGTCTTGCACGATGACGATACTGTGGTTGCGCTGCCCTTCAGACAGCCCAGACAAGGCCTCGACTGACGCGGTCTTCACGCCATGCGTCTTTAGCGCGGTGTGCAGGTCGATACCACTCAGTGCTGGCAAGCAGACCAGTCCCAGCCTTTGCAGCATCAAGCGCCCGACACCGCTGCCGGTCAAGCCGTTGACCAGGCGGGGTATTCGCGCAGCCATCGGAAGCCAGCGCTCCAGCGACGCCACCAGGCCGTCTTTGAGCGGGCGCAGATAACGGCCGTGGTACACCTCGAGAAAGCGTGATCGAAAGGCCGGCACATCGACCTTGATCGGACATTGGCCAACGCAGGACTTGCAAGCCAGGCAGCCGTCCATCGCCAGCTTCACTTCCAGCGAAAAATCGCCCCGTCCGCTTCGCGCAGCCCAGGTGTTCAGCGCTCGCCTGGGCAATGTCATCCAGGTGGCCCACGCACCGCGCTGCCGGATGCGCGCCGATTCGGCCAATGGATCCACCTGGGTTTCAGCCAACAGGCGCAGCCACTCGCGCATCAACGAAGCGCGGCCCTTGGGTGAATGCTTGCGTTGCCTGGTGGCTTTCCAGGACGGGCACATCGCGTCATCCGGGTCGTGGTTGAAGCAAGCCGCATTCCCATTGCAATGCAGCGAGTCTTGGTTGGCCTGGCGGACCAGCAACGGAATGCGGCGGTCGGCCTGCCCACGCGTTGGAACACCATCGATGCGAAGCAGATCCTGCCCCGGTGGCGCAGCGATCTTGCCCGGGTTGAGCTGGTTGTTCGGGTCGAACGTCGCCTTGATCTGCTGCATGCGGTCGTACAGCGGGCCAAAGAACTCGGGCGCATATTCCGACCGCATGCCCTTGCCGTGCTCTCCCCACAACACGCCCTGGTAGCGGCGTGTCAGCGCAAACACCTCGTCGGAGATTTCGCGAACCAGCTTTTCCTGACCCGGGTCTTTCATGTCGAGCGCTGGGCGAACATGCAAACACCCGGCATCGACATGGCCGAACATGCCATAGACCAGACCGCGCCTGTCCAGCAGCGCGCGAAATTCGGCGATGTAGTCGGCCAGCCGCTCCGGTGGCACGACCGTGTCTTCGACAAATGGCACCGGCCGCTGTTCACCCTGCATATTGCCAAGCAGGCCAACCGACTTCTTGCGCATGGACCAGATCGCCGAAACGGCCGCTTCGCCTCTGGCCACGGTGTAGCCGCGTCGTCCGCCAGCGCTGATGCCCGACGTCAGCATGGTCTCGATGCGACCCAGTTTCTCAAGCAACGCCGCCTCGTCATCGGCCAGAAACTCGACGATATTGACGCCCTGCGCCGGACCTTCGGGGTCGTCGGGGAAATACGCTTTGACCGCCAGCCAGATCGCGTCCTCGCGCGCCAGCGCGAGCACCTTGGCGTCGATGGTCTCGCTAGCCGCCGCTTCCAGCTTCATCAGCGCGGCGGCGTCGCGCAGCGCCGCGTCAAAACTTCCGTAACGGATGTTGAGCACCGCGCTGTGTTTCGGAATCGGCACCAGATTGATCTTGGCCTCGGTGACAAAGGCCAGGCTGCCTTCGGCCCCGCACAGCACCGCGCTCAGGTTGAAATTGCCGCGGCCATCACACAGGTGCACCAGGTTGTAGCCGGTGACACAGCGGTTGAGCTTGGGAAAGCTTTTTTCGATCAGCGCCGCGTCATCGACGCGGATGCGGTCCAACAGCCGATGCACCGCGCCTATGCGGTCTTGCCGGCGCTTGACCGCGTCGAAGTCGAACTGCGCCAGCGGGCGTGAGTGCCAGGCCGTGCCGTCCAGCAAGACCGCATTCAGCTCAAGCACGTGGTCGCGCGTCTTGCCATACAGCACCGACCCCTGGCCGCTGGCATCGGTGGCGATCATGCCGCCGATAGTGGCGCGGTTCGACGGTGACAGCTCAGGCGCAAAGAACAGGCCGTGGTGCCGAACCGCGTCGTTGAGCTGGTCCTTGACGACGCCGGCCTGCACACGCGCCCAGCCTTCGTCGGCGTTGATTTCCAGAATCGCATTCATGTGTCGCGACAGGTCGACGACGATGCCACTGGTCAGCGATTGGCCGTTGGTTCCGGTGCCACCACCACGCGGTGCAAAAACGATGGCGCTGAAACGTGCTTCGCTGGACAACTTTGCCAGCCGGACAACATCAAGCTCGTTACGCGGAAATACCGCTGCTTGCGGCGGCAATTGGTAGATCGAGTTGTCGGTCGCAAACACGGTGCGATCCGCATGCGCGTGGCCGATGTCCCCTTCGAAGCCGCGCAGTTGCAGCTCGGCCAGAAAATCAGCGTACAACGCGGTTGGACGATCGGCAACTTTCAGGATCGGGATCATGGCGGATCGCGCGCGCGTTTATCGCGAGCTTGCCAAGCTTGCCAAGACCGGAAGGCCAGCGCCGCGCAGCGCCGCGTTCAACCAGGGAGAGACCAGTTCGCCGTGCGCGATTTCCTCAAGCCTGCGCTTCTCGTCCGCCAGCTTCTTCTCAGCGGCCTCGAGCACCTTCAGCACATCGGCCCGGGGGATGACGACCACGCCGTCGGCGTCGCCGACCACCAGGTCGCCGGGCTGCACCGGCGCGCCAGCCACCGAGATCGGCTTGGCGATGGTTCCCGCCAGCCCCTTGGTCGGCCCGCAGGGGTTGCGCCCCGCGGCAAACAGCGGAAACACGCCGCGCGCCAGCGTATCGGTGTCGCGGCAGGCGGCGTCCACCACCAGGCCGGCATGGCCCGCGGCTTGCGATTGGGCCGCCATCAGCTCGCCGAACAGCGCGCAGGTGTCGTCGCCCTTGCCGTCGACGATGATCACGTCGCCGGGCCTGGCCAGCGCCAAGGCGACGTGGAACATCAGGTTGTCGCCGGGCCGCACCTCGACGGTGAACGCCGGGCCGGCAAGCTTCATCGCGGGATGCAACGCCTGCACACGGGCGTTCAGCGTGCCGCGGCGGCCGAACACGTCGCTCAAGATGGCGCTTTGAAAAGCCCGGGCGCGGTCGACCAGCTCGGGCGCAACGCGTTCGAATTCAGGGGCGGTCAATGTGCTGGACATGATGGGTGCCTGCGGGCTTATTGCTTGGGTGCGGCCTTGGCCAGCGGCTCAAGCAGCTTGCGGTTTTGCTGCAGCGAGACGGTCCATTGCGCCCCGGACAGGTACGACAGCACCGGCGCATCGGACGAGGCGTTGGCGATGAATGCGGGGTCTTTCAGGCTCTCGGCAATGGCCTGGTCCAGCTTGCGGACGATCTCGGCAGAAACGCCTTTGTGTGCCGCAAAACCCCGCTCGGACGTCATCACCGCGTTGACGCCGAGTTCGACCGCCGTGGGCACTTGCGGCAGGGCCGCAGAGCGCTTGGCGCCGAACTGAACCAGCGCGCGCAGTGGGCCGGCGGCAGCGCCGTGCAGTTCGGGCACTTCACCGACGCTGACCAGGCCAAATTCGAGGTGACCGCCCAACACATCGGTCTTTTGCGCCGCGGTGCCTTTGTACGGCACCTCGTTGAGCTTTGCGCCGGTGGCGTCGCTCAGCATCTGCAGCGCCAGGTCGCCGTTGGTGCCGACACCGTTGTGGCCGAATGCATGCGCACCGGGGTTCTGCTTCAGCGCTGCCAGCACCGCCTGGAACGAGTTTGTCTTGTTGTCCGACTTCGTGACCAGAATCGTCGGGTCATCGACGACGCGTGAGATGAGCTGGAAGTCGCTGGCCTCGTACTGCGCCTTCTTGGTCATCGGCACAAACAGAAAACCCGGGACGTTGACAATGGCCAGCGTATAGCCATCGGGCTGCGCACGCGCCACATAGGCGTTGGCAATCTCGCCCGCCGCACCCGGCTTGTTCTGCACCAGAAACTGAACCTTGGGCCCCAGGCGCTTCTGCACAAAAGGCAGCAGCTTGCGGGCCATCAAGTCGGTGCCACCGCCCGCGGCGAATCCGACGACAACTTCAATCGGCTTGTCGTCGG
This sequence comes from Betaproteobacteria bacterium, assembly GCA_031411635.1. Classification (GTDB taxonomy): domain Bacteria; phylum Pseudomonadota; class Gammaproteobacteria; order Burkholderiales; family Burkholderiaceae_C; genus Pseudaquabacterium. Next base: position 1,878 of record JANOBL010000731.1, on the reverse strand, counting down.
GCCAGGCGGCCCAGGCCGGTGCGGCCAGCGCGCCGGCGATGGTGATGGCGAGCGGTGCAAGTTTCTTCAGGTCCACGCTGTCTCCTTGTTCAAGCGATGCGATGGTGCCCGGCCTTAAAAAGTCGGTAAAGCGATTTATTTGAATCTGTCGCATGTCGAATTTCGACTGTAAAGTCAGTGCCATGACGCTCAAGCAACTCGAAGCTTTTTACTTGGCGGCGACGCTGGGCAGCTTTTCACTGGCGGCGCAGCGAGCGCATGTGACGCAGTCGTCGCTGTCCAAGCGCATCGCTGAGCTGGAAGCTTCGGTCGACGCGGAACTGTTCGACCGGTCTAGCCAGCGGGCCCAGCTCACCGAAGCAGGGCATCGCCTGCTGCCGACGGCAGCCCAGATGCTGGCGCTCAAGGAGGGCATCAAGGTCACGCTCCAGAGCCCCGGCGCCTTGGCAGGCACCTGCCGGTTCGGCATCAGCGAACTGGGTGCATTGACCTGGCTGCCGCGCTTCGTGGCACGCGTGCGGTCAGAGCATCCGCAACTGGTGCTTCATCCCCATGTCGATCTCGGCCGGCGCCTGGAGCGTCAGGTGGTGCGCGGTGAGCTGGACTTTGCCATCGTCCCGGGGCCGCCGGAGCATCCGCACATCGCGTCGCACACCGTCGGCGAAGTGCGCTTTGCCTGGACCGCCGCGCCGGGCCGGATCCGCAGCCACAAGGTGCTGGGCTTGCAGGAATTGGGTCAGCACCCCGTCATCACGATGACTGAAGGGTCGGGACTGACCCGGGCCTTTGATGCATGGGCCGCGGAGCAGGGCCTGCGCATGCAGCGCATTGTTGCCAGCAACAGCCTGATGGCCATCGTGGGACTGACCCTGGCCGATGTGGGTTTGAGCTTCCTGCCGCATACCTTCATGCAGCCCTGGGTCGACCGGGGCGCGCTTGTCGTTTTCCGCAGCGACCCACCGTTGCCATCGCTGCGCTACTGCTTTCTTCAGCGCGACGACGACCGCCGCCCGATGCTGGCAATGATGCTGGGGTATGTCACCGACGAGGCCCGGTTCTCGATGCCAGCGGGCTTTGTGAATGGATCAGAAAGCGACTGAGAGGCCGACCCCTCAACATCAGGCCGCCGCAGGCGCCACCGCTTCGGTGCCCAGGTAGGCGGCGATCACGGCCGGGTCGTTGCGCACGGCTTCGGGCGTGCCCTCGGCGATCTTGCAGCCAAAATCAAGCACGACGATCTTGTCGGAGATGTCCATGATGACCGGGATGTCGTGCTCGACGATCAGAAAGCTCATGCCGTACTTCTGGCGCGCACGCTGGATCAGTGCCGTCATTGCGCTTTTCTCGGCCGCGCTCATGCCGGCCATCGGCTCGTCCAGCAGCACCAGCCGCGCCTTTTGCATCAGCGCACGCGCAAACTCCACCTGCTTCTGCCGGCCATAGGACATCTCGCCCGGCAGCAGGTCGGCGGTCTCGGGCATGCCCAGGAACTCCAGCACCTCCATCGCCGCCACCACGGCGGCCCGCTGCTCGCGGCGCGCGCTGGGGCTGAGGAATGCGCCTTGCAACAGGCCGGAGGAGCCCTGGCGGTAGGCGCCCACCAGCATGTTCTCCAGCACCGTGAGGCCGCCGAACAGCGCCAGGTTCTGGAAGGTGCGGGCGATGCCGTGGCGCGAAATCTCGTGGGCTTTTTCCGGGGTGATGTCGATGCCGTCGAACAGCACCTTGCCGCTGGTTGGCGTGTACATGCCGGTGACGCAGTTGAACATCGTCGTCTTGCCGGCGCCGTTCGGTCCGATGAGCCCGCAGATCTGCCCATCGTCGATCGTGAAGCTGAGCCTGTCGAGCGCATGGATGCCACCGAATCGGACGGACACG
>JANOBL010000730.1:0-3475 GCA_031411635.1 Betaproteobacteria bacterium | reverse complement strand
CATGACCATGCGGCCGGACATCCACTGCGGCGCATCAAACTGGTAGGTGTCGCCACCCCACAGCCACATGAACACATCGGCCATCACGATCGACAAGCCGATGGTCACCAGCGTCTGGCGCAGTTCCTGCCCCGCCATGCGGCGCAAGATCAGGGTCTGCATCAAGGCCCCGGCCAAGGCCGACGCCAGAAAGCCGGCAAACACCGCCAGCGCCCACGAGCCGGTGAACTGGCCCACGCTGTGGCCCACGTACGCGCCCAACAGGTACAGCGAGCCATGCGCCAAGTTGACGTTGCGCATCAGCCCGAATACCAGCGTGAAGCCGCTGGCCACCAGAAAGTACAGCGCGGCCAGCGTGACGCCATTGAGCAGCGTCAGCACAAACAGCCGGGCGTTGTGGGCCAGGCCGGCGGCAATGATTGCGGCGATGGCGAGGGCAAGCGCGGCCAAAGCCGCACGTTGGCGGATGCTCATGGTGGGTGGTCTTGCTGCGGGTAGACGCGCGTCTCAGCGGTAGTTGCCAACGCCGGCACGCCCGTCAGCCACCTGCGGCGCCTTGTGGAACTGGCCGTCCTTCATCACCGCCAGCAGCCGGTCGGCTTTTTGCAGCACCGTGATGTCGGCCAATGGGTCACCATCCACCAGCAGCAGGTCGGCCAGATAGCCCGGCTTGATCTGCCCCAACTCGTGCGGCCGCATCATGATCTTGCCGCCCTCGCGGGTGGCCGACAGCAGCGCGTCCATCGTGCTCATGCCGATGTACTTGACAAAGTACTCCAGGTCTTTGGCATTGGTGCCATGGGGCAGCCAGGCAAAGCCGTAGTCACCACCCGGCAGTATCTTGATGCCGCGTTTGTGGATCTTCTTCATCGTCTCCACCGCCGCTTCCAGCTCACGCATGTAGCCCATCTGGGTGGCCACCTCGGTGCTGATGCCAAAGTCTTTGGCGTGGTAGCAGGTGTTGATCAGCCAGGCCAGGCCGGGCGCCAGAATGTGTTTGTCCTTGTTGGCCTCCAGCATGTCCAGCGCCTCCTCGTCGGCAAAGCTGGCGTGGTAGATCACCTCAACACCATGGCGTATGCATTGCTTGACCGACTCGCTGCTGCGAGCATGGGCGGCCACCCGCTTGCCCAGGCGTTTTGCCTCGCGCACGGCCATGGCCACCTCTTCGTCCGAGAACGGTGTCAGCTCGGCCGGCAGGCCGGCGATGTACTCGCCCGACAGGTTGAGCTTGATCTGGTCCACCCCGTACTTGACAAACATGCGCACCGCCTTGCGCATCTCCTCCGGGCCACTGACCACATGCGCAAAGCTCAGTTCCTGGAACGGCAGATGCGGCAGCGACATATCGCCCAGGCCGCCCTGGTGGGCGATCTCCTGGCTGCCGGCGATGTAGCGCGGCCCCGGGTAGGCGCCAGACTCGATCGCATTGCGCGTCACCACGTCCAGCCGCGCCTTGGCGGTGGCCGCGCCCACGCAGGATGTCCAGCCCATGTCCAGGTAGCGTCTGGCCACGGTCATGCACCACAGGATGTGCTCTTCGGGCGGCATCATCTGGATCGCCGCCAATGTGGGCTGGTCGTTCCACGAAAAATGCGTGTGGGCCTCGGTCATGCCCGGCATCAGGAAGGCGCCGGCCGCGTCTATCACCTGCTGGGCGCCATGGCTGCTGCTGCCGGTGCCACCGCGCCGCACCTGCGTGATGCGGTTGCCCTGCACCTGCACCTCGCCGCTGTAGGGCTGAGCGCCACTGCCGTCAAAGATGCGGGCGTTGGTGATGAGGATGTCTGCCATGGTGTGTCTCCAGATGGGTGTGCCGGTGGCCTTGAATCAAGGGCGGTGCAAGAACTCTTCAAGCTGTTGCGCGCATTCGGTGGGCCGCTCAAAAGGCGTCCAGTGGCCACAGCGGTTGAGCACCACCACCCGTGCATTGGGCAAGCGCTGCGCCATCTGGCGCACGGTGCTGGGTGGTGCCACGCCGTCCTCGTCACCGGTGACCAGCAGCACCGGTACGGTGATGTCTTCCAGCGCGGCCGATAACGCACCCGCCAGCGCCTCGCAGGACCGGGCATAGCCTTGCGCGTCTTGCCGCATCAGGCTCTCACGCACCAACGCCATTGCCACCGGCAGCGCCTCGCGGGTGGAGGCCGATGTGGCGCCCAGCACAATGGCATCGGCAATCTCCTGCATTGCCACCGCACCGCCGCTGGCCGCTTTTTGGGCCCGGGCGCGGATGTTGGGCCGTGCGGCCTCGGGTGGGCAGGCCAGCGGGCCAAACAGCGCCAGGCTCCTGACCAGCGCCGGCTGGTAAGCCGCCACATGCTGGCAGACGATGGTGCCCATCGAATGACCCACAAAGTGCGCACCAGCGATGTTGAGCTGCTTGCACACCGCAATCACGGCCTGGACCATGCGCTCGATGCTCAGCGCCTCGGTGCCGGCGGCCGAGCGTGCACTGCCGGGCAAGTCGATGCGCACAACAGCATGGCCGCGCATCGCACGCAGCAGCGGCGTCCAGGTGTTGCTGCTGCCGCCCAGGCCGTGGATGCAGACGACGGCTGCCTGGCCGCCGGCAAGATCGCCGTCGATCTCGACTGCCAGTCCCGCGATGTATTGCGTTGCCATCGTGGACCTCAGACGAACTTGTTTTCGATGGCACCCAGGCCGTCGATTTCCACCCGCACCACGTCACCGGCCTTCAGGTAGCGCGGTGGGTTCATGCCCATGCCGACACCGGCGGGCGTGCCGGTGGCAATCATGTCGCCGGGGTACAGCGTGATGCCACGCGAGATGGTTTCGATCAAGGTCGGGATGTCGAAAATCATGTTCTCGGTGGGGCCGTCCTGGCGCAGCTCACCATTCACCCAGCAGCGCACCCGCGTCTTGCTGCCATCCAGTTCGTCGGCCGTCACCGCCCACGGGCCCATCGGGCAAAAGGTGTCGAATGACTTGCCCATGTCCCATTGCTGGTGGCGCGTCTGCACATCCCGTGCGGTGATGTCGTTGACCACGGTGTAGCCCCAGACATGGCCCATCGCATCGGCACGGCGGATGTTTTTGCCACCCTTGCCGATGATCACCGTCAGCTCGGCCTCGTAATCGATCTGGTCCGACACGCCCACCGGCACCTGGATGTCATCAAACGGACCCACCACACATTCGGGCACCTTGGTGAAGACGATGGGCCAGGCTTCGGGGTTGGCATCGTTGTCTTTGAACACCGAGGCCTGCAACTCCTTGGCATGGGCGTGGTAGTTGCGGCCCACACACCAGACACCGCGGCGCGGCAGCGGCAGCGGCGCATCCAGTTGCACCGCGCTGATCGGCAGGCTGGGGCCACCATTGCCCGGCAGATCGGCACCGGTGGCCATCAGCTCGATGATGGTCAGCACACCGCGCTCGGCCTGTTGGCGTGGCAGCGCCAGCGGCGTCACGCTGCTGCCTTCGGCCGACACCAGGCCCACCTGCCGTTGGC
>JANOBL010000729.1:0-11674 GCA_031411635.1 Betaproteobacteria bacterium | reverse complement strand
GTTGACTTTTGGGTGGGGTGTTTGGTTTTTTTATTCACCCCCCCCCCTTTCTTGGGGGTGGTTTGGGGGGGGGGTGGTGTCTGGGCAGGCTCTGGCATCTTGACCCCCATCCCGGCCTTCCACTTCGCCGCTTGCAAGCGGCTCAGATTCGCCAGGCGACCGTCAGTCCGCAGGGACTGACGGTCGTCCGGGCTCATCCCCCTTGAAGGGGGAAGGAGCGAGCAGGCGCTGCGCGCTGGGGGCTTGATAAGCCACGTCTTGCCCCGGCTTTTGGGCCGCTGCCCACCCACCCCCGGCTCCTACCATGGTTGATCCCTTTTGCCGTGAGCAGCCCGCGCCATGCCCGAAGCCCTTCTGAGCCCCCCCGTGTTGTCCCAACCACCGCTGTCGCTGGCCGATCTGGTCAACGAGGCGCAGCGCCTGCAGCAGGCCGGCCAGGCCGCTGCTGCGGTGTTGCTGTACCAGCACTGGATTGGCCACGGCCAGCCGGCAATGCGCCATGTGGCCTGCTTCAACCTGGGCACCTTGCTGGGCGCACTGAACCGCCATACCGAGGCCGAGGCCGCCTACCGCCAGGCCGTTGCGCTGCAGCCTGATTTTCCGCACGCCAGGCTCAACCTGGGCCATTTGCTGGAGCGCGCCGGCCGCCCCGAAGACGCGCTGGGCCAATGGCGCGAGGTGGTGGATGGCCCCGCCGCCAGCGATCTGAAAGTGCATGCCTGGAACAACCTGGGCCGTTTGCTGGAATCGCTGCGCCGCTACCCCGAGGCCGAGGCTGCGCTGCGCCAAAGCCTGGCACTCGATGCACGCCAGAGCAGCGTGATCCAGCACTATGTTCATCTGCGGCAGAAGCAGTGCGCCTGGCCGGTGTATCAAAACGTGGGCCAGACCACGTCCAACGGCTTGCTCACCGGCACCTCGCTGCTGGCGATGATGAGCGCCAGCGACGACCCCGCGCTGCAGCTTCTGGCCGCCACCCGCTTTGCCCACGAACGGGTGCCCAAGCCGCCTGCCGTGCCGCTGCACAGCACGATGCCAGCGCGCAGCGGCAAGACTCGCATCGGCTACCTGTCGGGCGATCTGCACATGCATGCGGTGGGCCTGCTGACGCCCGAGCTGTTTGAGCTGCACGACCGCGAGAAATTCGAGGTCTGGGCCTTTTGCTGGACACCCGAGAGCGATCAGCCACAGCGCCAGCGCATCGTCCGCGCGATGGACCATCTGGTGCGCCTGGCCGGCGTGGACGACGCCACCGCCGCCCGCCTGATCGCCGAGGCCGGCATCGATGTGCTGGTGGATTTGCAAGGCCTCACCAGCGGCGCCCGCCCAGCCATCCTGGGCCACCGCGCCGCGCCGGTGCAAGTGAGCTATCTGGGCCTGCCAGGCACCTCGGCACTGCCCGGGGTGGACTGGATCCTGGCCGACGATTACGTGATGCCCGCTGAGCTGGAGCCGTACTGCACCGAAAAACCGATCCGCCTGCCGCATTGCTACCAGGTGAGCGACCGCCAGCGCGCCGTGGCGCCGCGGCCCGCACGCAGCAGCTACGGCCTGCCCGACGACCAGTTTGTCTATTGCTCGTTCAACAACAACTTCAAGATCACGCCCGAGGTGTTTGGCACCTGGATGCGGATATTGCATCAAGTGAGCGGCAGTGTGCTGTGGCTGCTGGCCGACAACGACACCGCACGCGAGAACATGCTGCGCTGCGCCGACGAACACGGTGTGCCCAGGCAGCGGCTGGTGTTTGCGCCCAGGGTGGCACCACCCGAGTACCTGGCGCGTTTTCAATGTGCCGACCTGGTGTTGGACACCTTCCCGTACAACGCCGGCACCACCGCCAGCGATGCGCTGTGGATGGGCACGCCGATCGTCACGCTGTCGGGCCGCAGCTACATCTCGCGCATGGCTGGCAGCCTGCTCACTGCGGTTGGCCTGCCCGAGCTGGCCACCCCGTCGCTGGCCGATTACGAGCGGCTGGCGGTGCTGCTGGGCCAGCAGCCGGCGCGTGTGGTCTCGTACAAGCGCTACCTGGCCGAGCATGGCCGCAGCTCGCCGCTGTTTGACCTGCCGCAGATCGTGCGCGACATCGAAACCCAGTTTGAGCGGTTGGCGCTGCAACACCGCGCCTGAGCTTGGCCACCCGTGTCCGCGCGCGACGATCCCCATCTGCCGCCTGAGCCTGGCGCCAGCCTGGCCGCGAGCTTGGCAGACGACGCGCTGGCGCAATCGCTGGCCTGGCTGACGCGCCACCACGGCAACGAGCGCTCGGTGGCCTCGCTGTTTGAAGGCCAGCAGATCAACGGCCTGGTGGGCCCCGACCAGGCCCTGCGCGCACTGCGCGAGGCCGGCTACAACGCCGGCATGGTGCAGCGCGCCATCGCTGATTTTCACGACCTGCTGCTGCCGGTGGTGCTGCTGCTGAACAACGGCGACGCCTGTTTGCTGCTGGCGCGCCGGCCGCAGAGCGCCGGCCCGGCCATCTGCACCGTGTTGATGCCCGGCCAGCAGGCCAGCGAGCTGATGGCCACCGAAACCGAGCTGGCGGCCGAGTACTCGGGCCTGGCGCTGGTGGCCACGCCGCAGCCGCGCCCCAGCACGATCTCGCCCAACGCCAGCGCCGAAGAAGCCGCCGCGCTGCGCGATCCCGGCGGCCACTGGCTGTGGGGCACGATGCGGCGCTTCATCCCGTATTACCGGGCGGCGCTGCTGGCGGCCTTGCTGAGCAATACGCTGATGCTGGTGACCGGCACCATCACCTCGGTGATCTACGACAAGGTGATCCCGCACCAGGCTTTTGTCACGCTGTGGGCACTGACCGTGGCCGGTGTGCTGGCGCTGGTGTTTGACCTGGCGGCGCGCCAACTGCGCACTTATCTGATCGACCTGGCCGGCAAAAAAGCCGATTTGCTGGTGGGCACGATGCTGTTCCGCCAAAGCCTGGGCGTGCGCATGGAGCACCGGCCCGAATCGGCCGGGGCCTATGCCCACATCGTCAGCCAGATCGAAATGGTGCGCGAGTTTTTCTCGTCGGCCACGCTGTCGGCGATCTCCGACCTGCCGTTTGTACTGATCTTCATCGCGATGATCTTTGTGATGGCCGGCCCACTGGGCTGGGTGATGGTGCTGGCGGTGCCACTGATCCTGGGCGCGGCCTGGTTGATCCAGGGCTCGATGCGGCGCGCCACCACCGCCAACATGCAGCAGCAAGCCGATCTGCACGGCCTGCTGGTGGAGGCGGTGGAGGGCATTGAGGACATCAAGGCCACCGGCGCACAAGGCCGCTTTCTGCACCACTACGAGCAGGCCACTGCCGCTGCGGCCCAGCACCAGTTGCGCTCGCGCCGGTTGACCAGCCTGACGATGAACCTGTCGATGATCTCTCAGCAGGCCGTCACCTTGGTGATGCTGGTCTGGGGGGTGTACCTGATCGAGGCCAAGGTGATCTCGGGCGGCGCGCTGATGGGTGGTGTGATGTTTGCGATGCGCGCGATTGCACCGCTGACTTCGGTGGTGATGCTGACCACGCGCTACCAGGGCGCACGCGCCGCGATGCGGGCGCTGGACCGGGTGATGGCGCAGCCCACCGAGCGCGTGGCCGGCCGCAACTACCTGCCGATGCGCGAGATCAGCGGCCGCATTGCGCTGTCCGATGTCAGCTTCAGCTACCCGGCACCGGCCGGGCAGGAGGCACCCCGGGTTTTGAAGGGCGTGTCGCTGCGTTTTGTGCCGGGTGAGCGGGCAGCAATCCTGGGCCGCATCGGCAGCGGCAAATCGACGATATTGAGGCTGGTGGCGGGCTTGTACCGGCCGTCGGATGGCATGGTGGATGTGGACGGCATCGACCTGCGCCAACTCGATCCCAGCGATTTCCGCGCCGGCGTTGGCTACGTACCGCAAGACTCCAGGCTGTTCAACGGCACGCTGCGCGACAACGTGCTGTTGGGCCGTGCCAGCGCCGATGCAGCGCGCCTGGTGGCAGTGGCCAAGCTCACCGGCCTGATCCGCGTGGCCGAAGGCCATCCACTGGGCTGGGATCTGCCGGTGGGTGAATCGGGCGGCCTGCTGTCGGGCGGCCAGCGCCAGCTTGTGGCCTTGACCCGCAGCCTGATCACCGAGCCCAAGATCCTGCTGATGGACGAGCCCACCAGCTCGATGGATGCACAGAGCGAGGTGGCGTTTTTGCGCCAGCTCAAAGAGGCGGCTGCCGATTGCACCTTGGTGGTGGTGACGCACCGCCCAGCGGTGCTGGAGCTGGTGCAGCGCATCATCGTGATCGACGCTGGCAAGGTGGTGATGGACGGACCCAAGGCGCAGGTGCTGTCTGCGCTGTCGGGTGCCAAACCGGCGGCCCAGGCCGCGCCACCCACCTCGCAAGGCGACGCCGCACCCGCCACCAACGTGCACCGCCACCCCAGCACCCAGCCCGCGGACCGCCGGGCAGCCGTGTAGATGGCCCCCCCCCGTAGCGCCTTTGGCGCTCCCCCCCAGGGGGGCCGAGCCGGACGAGAAACAGTCCCTGCGGACTGTTTCTCGCCTGCGAGGGCCCATCCGGCATGCTTGCCGATGGGCGCCGCCAGTGGCCCGGCAGAGCCGGTTCCACGGCGTCTGCTTGGTCGGGCCGCGACCCTGCAGCGCGGCGATATCGCGTTTCTCAGCCCGGCGCAGGCCGCGCGGGAGTTTGAGCCGGCGGTGGCCGCCACCTGGGCGGTTTATTTGATGCTGGCGGCGATGGTGTGTGCGTTGGTCTGGTCGGCGATTGCCGAGGTGGACATGATCACCCGCACCGATGCCCGGGTGGTGCCGGCTGGCCGCGAGCAGGTGATTGCCAGCCTGGAAGGTGGCATCCTGCGCGAGCTGAAAGTGCGTGAGGGCGAGGCGGTGGCTGCCGGCCAGCCACTGGCGCTGCTGGACCCAACGCGGGTGGAGGCGCAGCAAAACGAGGGCCGTGCCAAGCGCCTGGCGCTGATCGCCACCGTGGCGCGCTTGCAGGCCGAGGCCAGCGGCCGGCCATTGCAGTTTCCGCCCGAGCTGAAAGACCTGCCGGCGCTGGTGCAGGGCGAGACCGACTCGTACCACGCGCGCCAGCGTGGCCTGAACGAGGCGGTATCGGTCAATCAGCGCAACCAGCGGCTGCTGGAGCGGGAACTGGCGATGGCCGATGCGATGTCGGCCAAGGGCTTGATGAGCGACGTGGAGGTGATGCGCTTGCGGCGCCAGGTCAATGACATGGCGCAGCAGACCCAGGAGCGCATCAACCGCTACCGCCAGGACGCCAGCGCCGAGCTGGTGCGCAGCCAGACCGAGCTGGCGATGCAGGTGGAGCAAGGGGTGGTGCGCGACGACATGCTCAAGCGCACGGTGCTGACATCGCCGGTGCGTGGCCTGGTCAAGAACATCCGGATGAATACGCTGGGCGGCGTGGTGCCGCCCGGTGCGGCGGTGATGGAGATCGTGCCGGTGGGCGACCAGGTGCTGGTGGAGTTGCGCGTCAAGCCGGCCGACATCGGCTTCACCAAGGTGGGCCAGGCGGTGGAGATCAAGCTCACCGCCTACGATTACACGATCTACGGCAACCTGCACGGCAAGGTGGAAACCTTGAGCCCCGATGCACTGGGCGACGCCGACCGCAGCCAGGCCACCGGCGCCGATGCCACCTGGTACCGCGCCTTGGTGCGGGCCGACGCCAGCACGCTCAAATCCGGCGGCAAACCGCTGACCGTGCTGCCCGGCATGGTGGGCACGGCCGAGATCCGGGTGGGCCACCGCTCGGTGCTGAGTTTTTTGGTGCGGCCGATGATGAAGGCGCAGGAGGCGTTTACCGAGCGCTGAGGGTGCTGCGCAGCGACAAGCCGGCTCATATGAGCTAAAATTGGTGCTTGTTTGCCCAGGAGCTTGCCGTGTACGTTGAAACACCATCACCTGCCGCCCCGCCGCCGCGCACCCGGCGCCAGCCCAACCCGTCGTCGATGGCCCGCTGGGTGGCCGGCCAGCCGCGGTACACGATGCTGTTCACACTGGGCCACTTGGAGCGCATCGAGTTGGTCAAGCAAGGCGTGCCGGCCCAGGCGCTGGCAGCGCTGGCCGATGACATGCAAGTCACCCGGGACCAGGTTTTTCTTTGGGCCGGCATCCCGCGCGCCACGGCCAACCGCAAGATTCGGCTGGCTGCAGCGCTGAGCCAGGATGAGAGCGAGCGTGTGCTGGGGCTGGCACGGCTGATCGGCCAGGTTGAGCAGGTGGTTGCCGAGTCGGGCCGGCCCGAAGGTTTTGATCCCGCCACCTGGACCGCCGCCTGGCTGGCCCAGCCGCTGGCCGCGCTGGGTGGCCAATGCCCGGGCGAGTTCATCGACACGGCCGATGGGCGGGCGCTGGTGGGTGGGCTGATCGCGCAGATGCAAAGCGGGGCCTACGCTTGAGTGACGAGGTCGTGCTGTGGCGCATCGCCGCCGACACGCCGACCTACGAAGCACACGACCTGGCAGGCAAGGGTGCCGAGCTGTCCGGTGGGCGCTGGAACCGGCCCGGCGCGGCCATGGTCTATGCCTCCACATCGCGCGCGCTGGCCTGTCTGGAGACCGTGGTGCACTTGGCCAAGACGCCGCTGCCGCTGAACCGCTACCTGGTGGCGGTGCAGGTGCCAGGTGAGCTGTGGCAGGCCGCCGCTGTATTTGATCCCACCAGCGCGGTGGGCTGGGACGCTGAGCCCGCCGGCAAGGTGTCACTGGACTGGGGCACGGCCTGGGCGCGTGGCACCAGCAGCTTGCTGGCAGCGGTGCCGTCGGTGCTGGTGCCCGAAGAGTTCAACGTATTGATCAACCCCGCCCACCCGGACCTGCCGCGGGTGCGCTCTGCAAAGCTGCGGCGCTGGCTGTACGACGGGCGGCTGGTGGCTTGATGGCCGCGGCGTGCAACGGCCAGTGTGTCAGCGCCGGGTCGGATTGCGGTGTTCTGCGCCGTGTCACCCTACGTCCTGGGCCTTGCATCAACCCAAAGACGCCGACACCAAATCAGACGCTGGTAACGGGCTGATATCGGCCGATTGCCGTTGCACTGGCCGGGCTCTACTGGCGACCAACCCTTTGCCGTTGGTGCCTGCCGCGCTGTCTTGCCGTTGCCGCCGCCTGCGATATTTTCTATGCGCAAACGCCTTCGCTGGCCCAATGATGGTTTGCCGGACTGGCTGCCCGGCTTTTTGGCCCTGCTGGCCATCAGTGGTTTGCCGATGGCTGCCTGGTCAGCCTGCGTGGACGAAGACAAACCCGATGCGGTCTTGCGCGCACCAGCCGCTGGCGGCGCTGCGCTGGCTTCCCCCACCGCCGACCTGCCACCCCATCGCCAATTGCAAACCCTGGTGCAAGACGCCTTGCTGCGCAGCAATGGCATCGGCGCGGCCCGCTTGCTGGCTGAAGCCGCCGACCAGGACGTGGAAGAAGCGCGTGCCGCCAAAAAGCCGATGGCCGCGCTGACCGGCTCGGTCAACCCCAGTGTTGGTGTCGGCAACGGCACGGATGCCAGCTCCAGCCTGCAGGCCCGGGCCGGCGTCACGCTCAGCCAGACCTGGTTTGACGGTGGCCGCAGCGACCGCATCATCGATTGGCGGCGCCAGCAGGCCGAGGCCGCGCGGCTGGGCCTGCTGTCCACCCAGGAGCAGATTTCGCTCACCACCACGTCGCTGGCCTTCAAGCGCAGCCGCTACCGCATGCAGGCCACGATCTACGGCCAGCATGTGCGCAAGATGGGCTGCCTGGTGGAGGCGCTGGACACCATCGCCGCGGCAGACAAGGGCCGCACCAGCGAGCTGGTGCAGGCGCGCAAACAGCTTCAGCAGGCCGAGCTGCAGCAGGCGCAAGCGATGTCGCAGGCGCGCCAGGTGGAGGCCAAGCTGCGGCGCATCGTCGGCGATGGCCTGCCCGGCATCGAGGGCATGAGCACCTTGCTGCTGGCGGTGCCCGATCTGCCCGAGGTGCTGGCTGCGGCCGAGCGATCGGTGGAGATCACCCAGCTTGATGCCACCGCGTCGGCGCTGCGCGAAATGGCGCGCGCGGTGGAGGCATCCACCAAGCCGCAGGTGAGCTGGAACCTGGGTGGCAGTGCCTTGCTGGCCGCCGGTGGTGGCAATGCGCGCAACGCCAATCTGAGTGCCGGCGTGACGCTGAGCATCCCGCTGGCCAATGCCGGCATCGACCACTCGATCCAGGCCGCCCGCAAGCGCGCCGAGGCCGCCGGGTTGCAGCGCGCCGAGGTGCTGGAGCTGCGCCGCCAGCGCATCGTTGAGGCGCACGAGCAGGTAACGGCCGCGTTTGACCGGCTGCGCCGCGTGGGCCTGGTGCTGCGCGACAGCGACCGGCTGCGCAACTACACGCTGCAGCAGTGGCAGCAGCTCGGCCGGCGCTCGCTGTTTGACGTGATTGCCGCTGAGAGTGACCACTACAACCTGCGGGTGCAATACACCAATGCGCTGCACGACGGGCAGCAGACCAATGCCACCTTGCTGTCGCTGGGCACCGGGCTGGCGAGCTGGTTGCAATGAACCTTGCAATGAACCCTGCAGTGAATCGACGTGGGCTGAACAAAGCCCCGTTCACCGGCCTGATCCCGGTTTCTGCGCCCGGGCTGCCAGCACAAACTGAGGTCTGGTTATGCGCCGCTTGATGGCGCATTGAGCTTGAAATCCCAACCTGGACAGCGGGCACGGCAATGCGGGTGAATGTGTTGAGTTACGAGGCCAAGGGCGGCTGGATCCTGTACGACTACGCCGCCCAGCTTGCCGATCATCTGCGGCCCTGGGTGGACCAGGTGCAATTGGGCTTTGCCCAGGCGCCTGGATTTGATGTGACCTTGCACATCAACTACTTTGGCCTGCGCAACCTGCAGGCGCCGGGCCTGCATTGCACGATGGTGACCCACATCGACACGGTGGCCAAGTTCAACCTGGTGCGCTCGCAGGCGATGGCCGGGGTCTGGGGCTTTTGCATGTCGGATGACACCACGCGGCGCTTGAATGCGCTGTCGGGCTTGCCCAAGTTCTTGAACTTTGCACCGCCAGCGATGACGCCGGCCGAGCACAAGCGCCTGACGCTGCTGGTGGCAGGCCGGCTGTACGAGGACGGGCGCAAAAACGAAGCCTGGACTATCGATTTTTGCCGCGCCTTCAAGCCCCAGGATTTGCTGCTGCGGGTGATGGGCGCCGGCTGGGAGCAGCCGCTGGCCGAGCTGCAGCAGCGCGGTTATGCGGTGGAGCATGCCCCGCAGTTTGAGCGGCTCCGCTACCTGGACTGGCTGCGCACGTCTGACCATCTGCTGTACACCGGCCATGACGAAGGCGCGCTGTCCACGCTGGACGCGATCCTGTTCGGCGTGGTGCCCATCGTCACCGCCCAGGGCTACCACCTGGAGCAACCGGGCGAGGTGATCACCTTTGCCACCCGCGACCAGTTGCTGGCCATTGCCCAGCGCTTGCAACGTGGGCTGGACGACACCAATGCAATGCGCCGGCAATTGACCGATTGGGACGGCTTTGCACGCCGCCATGTTGAGCAATGGCAGGCCATCACCGGCGCCGACCAGGCGCTGGCCGCCTGAGCCTTTCAACCCTTTGGAGACAGCGATGAAACGCGACTTCGAGTTCCCGCAGTTCGACGCACCGGTGCTGCCGTTGATCGAGCATTTGCAGCATGGCGACCAGACGATTGCGGTGATCGTGCGGCGCGACTACCGCAAGGACGGCATCGAGTTTTTCACGCCCGGCACGTTCTCGCAGCAGATCGGCTACATGAACCGGCCCAAAGGCTATGTGATTGCCCCACATGTGCACCGCCCGGTACGGCGCGAGGTGCAATACACCAACGAGGTGCTGCTGATCAAGAGCGGGCGCTTGCGGGTGGACTTTTACACCGCCGAGCAAGACTACCTGCAAAGCACCATCCTGCAGGCCGGGGATGTGGTGCTGCTGGCCCAGGGTGGCCATGGCTTCGAGATGCTGGAGCCCACCGAGATCATCGAGGTCAAGCAAGGCCCGTATGCTGGCGACCGCGACAAGCAGCGCTTTGAAGGCGTGGCGGCCGACCGCATCCGTTTGCAGCCTGCCCCGCCGGTTATTGAGCAAGCGATGGCGCAAGCATGATCCCGGTCAACGAGCCCTTGCTGGCCGGCAACGAGCGCAAGTACCTGCTGGAATGCCTGGACAGCGGCTGGATATCGTCCGAAGGCCCGTTCGTCAAGCAGTTTGAAGACCGCTTTGCAGCCCGCGTCGATCGCGAGTTTGGCATTGCCGTCAGCAATGGCTCGGTGGCGCTGGACGCCGCCGTGGTGGCGCTGGGCCTGGGGCCGGGTGACGAGGTGATTTTGCCCAGCTTCACGATCATCTCCTGCGCGGCCGCGATCGTGCGCGCCGGCGCCACGCCGGTGGTGGTGGACTGTGATCCCCACAGCTTCAACATGCGGGTCGACCAGATCGAGGCCCGCATCACACCGCGCACCCGGGCCATCATGGTGGTGCATTTGTACGGCCTGCCGGTGCACATGGCGCCGCTGCTGGCACTGGCGCGGCACTATCGCCTGAAAGTGATTGAAGACGCCGCCGAGATGCATGGCCAAACTTGCGATGGCCGGCCCTGCGGCAGCTTTGGCGACATCAGCACCTTCAGCTTCTACCCCAACAAGCACATCACCACCGGTGAGGGCGGCATGATCGTCTGCAACGACGCTGCGCTGGCCGAGCGCTGCCGGTCTTTGCGCAACCTGTGCTTCAAGCCCGAGCAGCGCTTTGTGCATGACGAGCTGGGCTGGAACATGCGCATGACCAATCTGCAAGCCGCGCTGGGCCTGGCGCAGCTTGAGCAGCTTGACGGCTTTGTGCAGCGCAAGCGCCGCATGGGTGCGCGCTACACCCAAAAGCTGGCCGGCACGCCCGGCCTGCAATTGCCGTTGGCCAGTTCGCCGCAAGCCGACAACATCTACTGGGTGTACCCGCTGGTGCTGGACGATGCAGTGCCGGTGGATGCCAAGGCCGTGATGGCCAGGCTGGGCGCACGCGGCATCGGCACCCGGCCGTTTTTCTGGCCGATGCATGAACAGCCGGTGTTGCGAAAACTGGGCCTGTTTGACGGTGAGTGCTACCCGGTGGCCGAGCGCATTGCGCGGCGCGGCTTTTACATCCCCAGCGGCATGGCGTTGACCGATGCCCAGATCGACGAATGCGCGTTGGCGCTGCGCGAGCTGATGCAAGAGCTGACCGGCAAGGCAACGGCCCAGCCCACCCCGGCCGCCGCACCCGGCGCAGCGGCCGCAACCCGGAAGGTCCACGATGCGCTTGCCGTTTGAGCTCTACACCCGCTACTACGACCTGTTGTACCAGGACAAAGACTATGCCGCCGAGGCCGCCTACATCGCCGCGCTGATCCGGCGCCAGGCGCCACAGGCCCAGCGCATTCTCGAGCTGGGCTGCGGCACCGGTGGCCATGCCGAGCACCTGGCGAAGGGGGGCTTCACGGTGCATGGCATCGACTTGAGCGACAGCATGCTGGCGCGGGCCCAGGCCCGCCGCGCGGCGCTGCCCAGCCCCATCGCGGCGCGGCTGTCGTTTGCGCTGGGCGATGCGCGCAGCGTGCGGATCGGGCAGGGCTTTGATGCGGTGGTGTCGCTGTTCCATGTGATGAGCTACCAGACCGGC
>JANOBL010000728.1:0-2916 GCA_031411635.1 Betaproteobacteria bacterium | reverse complement strand
GAACAATTTGGCACGCTGGCCACGCTGTACCCGGGCCGAATCGACCTGGGCCCGGGCCGCGCACCGGGCACTGACCAGCTCACCGCCCGCGCCTTGCGCCGCCATCTTTCACAAAACCCGGCCACCGAGAGCGAGGATGCGTTTCCGCAGGACGTGCTGGAGCTGCAGGCCTATCTTGGCGATGCCCAATCCGGTCAACCGGTGCGCGCCATCCCCGGCATCGGCACCAAGGTGCCGATCTGGCTGCTGGGCTCCAGCCTGTACAGCGCCCAGCTCGCCGCCTACCTGGGCCTGCCGTTTGCGTTTGCGTCGCACTTTGCGCCCGATCTGCTGCTGCAGGCGCTGGAGGTGTACCGCAACAGCTACCGCGCCTCGGCCGATTGGCCCGCGCCGCATGCGATGGTGGGCGTCAACGTGATCGTGGCCGATACCGACGCTGAAGCGGCCCGGCTGTTCACGTCGATCCAGCAGCGCTTTCTGGGCATGCAGCGCGGTGTGCGGGGGCCCCTGCCCCGGCCGATTGATCCGGCCGTGATGGAAACGCTGTGGAACCCGCGTGAAAAGGCTGGTGTGCAACGCATGCTCACGGCCTCGGCTATGGGCTCGCCGGCAGCAGTGCAACAGCAGTTGCACGCGATCATCGAGAGCACACAGGCCAACGAGCTGATCGTGGCCTGCGCGGTGCACGATCATGCGGCGCGGCTGCGGTCTTACGAGTTGCTGGCCTCGCTGGGCTCAACCGGGGCAGGACAAACCCTGGGCCGGCACAAAAGTCCGGCCTGAAAACCCGGTTGCCGGGCCAAACAGCTCTCCCATCTTCAGCGTCCCGGCCTGGGCCATCATCAGCACGGCCCGCAGGCCTTGCGCATGCAGCGTGAGCCCGTCGATGCGGCCATCGACCACCAGCAGCGGCGCGATGCCGGTGCCGGTGCTGGTGCTGGTGCTGGTGCTGGTGGTCAAGGTGGCCGAAAAAGCCTGGAAGCGCTGCTCGATCTCCAGCCGGCCGCCATCGCTGCACCACAGCCCCTGCACCCGGGCCGGCACCACCCACAGGTGCACGGTAGAGCGCTTTTCGCGGCCTATCGCCTTTTCGGGCACCTCCAAGCTCAGGCTGCGGTCGGGTGCCCAATCGCCCATGTCCCAATCGTGCGAGACGATGCGGGTGCCCGGCGCCAGCGCCAGCAAACGCGGCCGAAGCTGCAGGTTGACCTCGGGCAGCAGGTACATCGTCACCACGCTGGCGCGCGCCAGGTCGGTTTGAAACAGGTCTTGCTCACGGAACTCAACCCGGTCCTGCACCCCGGCGATGCGTGCCAGATCGCGGCTTTTTTGCACCAGATCGGGCACGATCTCCACGCCCAGGCCGCTGGCGCCATGGCGTTTTGCGGCGGTGATCACGAGGCGGCCGTCGCCCGAGCCCAGGTCGATCACATGATCACCCGCCACCACGCCGGCCAGGCTGAGCATCGCCAAGGTCACCTGGTCGGGTGTGGTGATGAACGGCACCTCGTCCTGCGCCGGCGCGATACCTGTGGCCCAGGCCAGCGCAGCGGCGATAAACAGGCGCTTGAACATCACGGCTTCAGCCCAGCCAGCGCCGGGCATTGCCAAACATCCTGGCCCAGGGGCTGAGCGATGACAGATCACCGGTGGTCCAGCTCATCTGCAAGTTGCGCAACACCCGCTCGGGGTGCGGCATCAGCGCGGTGAAGCGGCCATCGGCGGTGGTCACTGCGGTCAGGCCATCAGGGCTGCCGTTGGGGTTGGCCGGGTAGGCCTCGGTGGCCCGGCCGTGGTGGTCGACAAAACGCATTGCGCGCTGCACTTGCGCGGCCCGGCCTTGCTGCGAAAAATCGGCATAACCTTCGCCGTGGGCGACGGCGATCGGCAACCGGCTGCCGGCCATGCCGGTGAAGAACAGCGACGGGCTGTCCAGCACTTCCACCAGGCTGAAGCGGGCTTCAAACTGCTCGCTCTTGTTGCGCGTGAAACGTGGCCAGGCCTGGCTGCCGGGGATGATCGGCGACAGTGCCGCCATCATCTGGCAGCCATTGCACACACCCAGCGCCAGCGTATCGGGCCGGCTGAAAAACGCCGCAAACTGGTCGGCCAAAGCCGGGTTGAACAAGATCGACCGGGCCCAGCCCTCGCCGGCGCCCAAGGTGTCGCCATAGCTGAAACCACCGCAGGCCACCAGGCCCTGGAACGGCGCCAGCCGCGCCCGGCCGGCCTGCAGGTCGCTCATGTGCACGTCGTAGGCCTCAAACCCGGCCTGGGCCATCGCGTAGCTCATCTCCACCTGCGAGTTGACGCCTTGCTCACGCAGGATCGCCATCTTCGGTTTTGACAGGTTCAGGTAGGGCGCGGCGATGTTGTCCGCCGCATCAAACGTCAGGTGCTGGTGCAGGCCAGGGTCGGCCACCGCCCCCACCGCCGCATGCTCGCTGTCGGCGCAGGCTGGGTTGTCACGCAAACGGGCGATGCGCCAGCTCACCTCGTCCCAGGCCTGTTGCAGGTCGTGCAGCGGTGCGCTGAACTGCACTTTGGCATCGCGCCAGACTTCCACCGTGGCGCTGGTGTTCGGTTTGGCTATCACATGGCTGTGGCGCGACAGGCCGTGGCGGCGCAGCACCGCCATCACCGCGTCGCGCTCAGCCCGTTGCACCTGGATCACGGCGCCCAGTTCCTCGTTGAACAAGGCCTTCAGCGTCAACTCCTGGCGCCGGGTGCCGACCTGGCCGGCCCAGTTTTTGGCGTCGCCCATCTCGGCCCGGCTGTCGCTGATGCCGTCGCCCTCGGTCACCAGCAGATCGACATTCAGGCTGACGCCCATTTGGCCAGCAAACGCCATTTCGCAGACCGTTGCCCACAGGCCACCGTCGCTGCGGTCGTGGTAGGCCAGTAGCCGGCCTGCTC
>JANOBL010000727.1:0-10441 GCA_031411635.1 Betaproteobacteria bacterium | reverse complement strand
TCAAAGCCCAGCGCCTCAATGATGTCCACCTCGCCTTTTTGCAGCGCATTGACCTGGGCCTGGGCATCACGCAGCGCCAGGTTCCATTCCACCCGGTCGATGTAGACCTGCTTGCCGCCGGTGGTGCCCGACGGCGGCTCGCTGCGCGGCAGATAGTTGGTGTTTTTCAGGTACACCGCCTTGTCGCCGGGTTTGAACTCGTCTTTCTTGAAGACAAACGGGCCCGAGCCGATGTGCTCTTCAATCTGTTTGAAGGCATCGGTGTCGGCAATGCGCTTGGGCATGATGAACGGCACGTTGGACGAGGGCTTGCCCAGCGCCTCCAGCACAAAGCCGCTGGCCTCGCCCAGGAAGATGCGGAAGGTGTCGGGCGATGGTGAATCCAGCCGCTGCACAAAGCTGAACAGCGCCGAGCCCATGGCATCGCGCTTGCCCCAGCGCTGCAGGCTGGCGATCACGTCGTCACCGGTCACCGGCTTGCCATCGTGAAACTCCAGCCCCTTGCGCAGCTTGAAGGTCCACAGCCGGTGGTCGGCGCTTTCGGTCCAGCTTTCCACCATTTGCGGCTTGATCCTGGCGGCCTCGTCGGTGCCAAACAGCGTGTCGTAAATCATGTAGCCGTGGTTGCGGCTCATGTAGGCGGTGGTCCAGATCGGGTCCAGGATGGCCAGGTTGGAATGCGGCACCACCCGCAGCACATTGTTCTGGGCTCCGGCTTGCGGCGCGGCCAATGTGGCCAATGCGGCCAGCAAGATCGACAGGACGGAGCGGCGGGCAGTGATCATCAGGACATCCTTGTTGGGTGGGCTGCGGGCTTGCCTGGTTGGGCCGCCCCGAATGTATGCGCCAATTTGTGCAGGCGGCCGGCGGGGTTGCCGCAGCGACGCAATTGCCAGGCCAAGCGCATACCATCGTGTCGGTGGACGAATTGCTCAACCCCTACAGCCTGGGCAACGGCTTGACCGAAGCCTCTGGCAGCGGCTTTGTCGGCCGCGAGGATGTGTTTGAGTTTGTCGCGCAGGCCTTGCGCAGCGAGCAACGCCCGCCAATCGTGCTGTACGGCCAGCGCCGCATCGGCAAATCCTCGGTGCTGCGGCAGTTGCCGCGCCATTTGCCACCCGGCACGGTCAGCGTGGTGTTTGATCTGCAAGGCCAGGCCAGCCTGGCGCTGGATGCGCTGTTGTATGGTCTGGCGCGTGAGCTGTCGGGCCCGTGTGGCCTGCCAAGGCCCGAGCGCAATGAGATCAGCGCCGACAGTTTTGTGCAGTTTCTCGACAGCGCCGGCATGGCGCTGGGCTCGCTGCGCCGGCTGGTGATCCTGTTTGACGAGTTTGACGTGGTTGACGTCGGCGCCCAAATGTCAGCAACGCCGGCAACGCCAGCAACGCCCACCACGCAGGCCATCCAGCCGGCAGCCGCCAGCTTCCTGGGCTTTCTGGCCCGGTTGGTTGAGCAACGGCCCGGGTTGGGCGTGGTGATGGTGGTGGGCCGCAAGATTGCCGAGCTGTCCGAGGCCTTTGTTGGCGCCATTCTGCGCAACGCCGTGCAGCACCGGCTGGCCCGGCTGAGCCGGGCCCAGTCCGACGCACTGGCCAACGGCCTGGGCCGGGGGGTGCTGGTTTTTGACGACAGCGCAACTGCGCGGCTGTATGCACTGGCGGCCGGCCATCCGTACTGCACCCAGTTGCTGTGCAACCTGGTGTGGCAGCTTTACGTGCAGCCTGAAAAATGGGCGCTGCCGGTGCGGGTGCGCGCAGACCAGGTGCAAGCCGCGCTGGCGCCGGCGGTGGAGCATGGCACCAGCGGCCTGAGCTGGATTTACGACGGCCTGGAGATCCCCAGCCACCGGCTGTTTCTGGGTGCACTGGCCGAGCTGCACGGCGAGTTGCCCGACCAGCCGGTCACGATGGTGCAGATCGAGCAGCGGCTGTTCCGCCACAGCACGCTGATCGATGCCGCCGAGCTGCGCACCGCACCGGCCCGGCTGGCCAACTGGGATGTGGTGGACCGCTGGTCCGACGGTTACCGCTTTGCGGTGCCGATCTTTGGCGACTGGATCCGCCTGAACCGCCCGCTGGCCGAGCTGGAGGCGCAAACCCAGCTCGTCAATCCCCGCGCCTGGCGCTTTTACGAGCTGGCGGCGCTGAGCCAGCAGCGCGAAGAATGGCCGGCGGCGATCGATTTGTACCGGCAGGCGCTGGCGGCAAACCCGGCACTGATCGAGGCCCAGCTCGGCCTGGGTGCCTGCCTGCGTGCACGTGATGGCGACGGCGACCTGGCCGCTGCGATCGAGGCTTATCAACGTGCACTTGATCTGGACCCGAACGCGCCCCGCGGCGCACTGCTGGAGGCGCTGGGCACCCAGGTTGACCGCAACAGCCATGACGCGGTGCTGCAGATCCCCGCCTACCGCCGCATCGTTGCGCTGGAGCCCGATGGCAGCACGGCCACCCAGGCCCGGCGTCGGCTGCAACATCTGGCCCAATTGCGCCTGCCGCTGCCCAAGGAACTGGTGGTGGCCGAGGCCTTGTTCAAGGCGATTGACGATGTCGAAGGCCTGCAGGCCGTGGCACTGCAACAGGCGCTACAACAGCCTTACAAGCAGACCGAGGTCCATGGCCTGTGGCTGTTCTTTGGCGGCATCCTGTTGGCAACTGGCATGGGGGCCGCCCCGTTGCAGCGCTGGCTGGGCACGCCACAAACCACACTCGACACCGCGCAGGCCGCCGTGGTGGCCGTGGCGATGGCCGGCTCCACGCTGGGCATCGTGGCCGAGCGTCGGCCCGCTGCCTGGCGCATGTTTGCGCTGGTGATGCTGATCTTCGCCGTCGTGCTGGTGCTCTACAGCCGGGGCCTGGCATTGCCAGCGGCCGGATTTGCCGGCTTTGTGCTGGGCGCTATCCTCGGCGCCATCGTGGTGCCGGAGATCAAAATTCCGGCCGAACTGCAAGCACCCGCCAAACCCGACAGCAACCAGCCGCTGGCCGATCTGGCGCTGCGCGCCGCCGGCTGGCTGCAGCGTTTTGCGCAACGTCAGGAGAAGAAAAAACCATGAGCGATGCCGATCTGCCAGAGTTGCCCGCTCGGTCTGATCCACCCGATGCACCCGACCTGCCGGCGCTGGACGTGCCGCTGCTGCCGCGCCATTTTCAAGGCCGGCGCAATGTGATCGACCCGGTGTGCAACCGGCTGCGCCAGCCCGAGCTGCTCAGCAGCCAGGTGGTGGGTGGCCCGCACAGTGGCAAGACATCCTTGCTGCGCTACCTGGCCAGCGATCTGGCGGCACCGGTGCTGGGCCGCGCCGCCAACACCGTGCGGGTGTATGTGGACGCCGCCGGCCTGGGCCCGCAGGCCACGCCGGCGCGGTTTTGGCTGCTGGTATGCCGCGAGCTGAAAACCACACCGGCCGCCGCCGCGCTGCTGGCCAGCCAAACCCGGCTGGGCCAATGCCTGGCCACAGCGATGCAACGCGCCGAGGACGGCAAGCTGGACATCTTTGACCTGCAAGATGTGTTTGACGAGTTTGCAGCGCTCAAACAACCGGTGGTGCTGCTGGTCGACGAGTTTGACAGCGTGGTGGGCAACGCCAATTTTTTGCCGCCGGCCGAGTTTTTCAACCAGGTTCGCAACCTGTGCAACCGCACACCACGCGGCCTGGCGTTTGTGGTCACCACCGGCCGGCCTTTGTCGGATGTGGGCGCCAGCGCGGCCGGGCCGTCGCCGCCGTACAACCACTTTGGCACCGTGCCGCTGGACCCGCTGAGCGCCGACGATGTGCAGGCCCAGTTGGAGGGCTTGGCCAGCCTGCTTGGTGTGGTGCTGCCCGAAGGTGCCAGCGCATCGGTGATGGCCGCCTCCCACGGCCAGCCGCTGCTGGCCAGCCATTTGATGCGCCAGTGCGTGGTGGCGATGGCAGCCGGTCAGCCGGTCAGCGATGCACAGCGCGCCGCGCTGATCACCGATCCGGACGGCCCCTACGCCCGCTTGAACCAATCGATCCTGGCCGCACTGACAGCGCGCGAGCGCCAGGCGGTGCTGGCCTGGATGACCGATCCGGCCAGCGTTACCGAGTCGCAGCGTGCACTGTTGCAGCGTTTGCGCAAATTTGCGCTGCTGCCGCCGGGCATCGACCTTTGAGCCAATCATGGGTTTCCTGAAAGAGGCCTTGCTGGCCAACCTGCTGCGCGACCTGGCCCAGCGCAGCAACGCAGAAGCCGCTGCGCAGCGGGATGCACGGGTGTTGCGCATCGCGCTGGCGGATGCCAACGCGCCCGATTGGCCCGGGCCGGTGGTGGCCCTGATGTGGCCAGCGCCGCCGGACTCGCCCGACGCGCTGTGGGCCAATCGGCTGGGCACGGCGCAGCGGCCGGCCGCCGGCCCGCAGGCGCTGCGGGTGGAGGTGGCGGCCGGCGCCAGCTTCAACTACGGCAAGGTGCAGGGTTTTGCGCGGGCGCTGCTGCACGGCCTGGCTCAACAACAACCAGCCGCCACCAGCGTCGGCCTGGCTTTGCCCGGCCCGGCCTTTGGCCTGGATGTGGGGGCGTGTGTGGAATGGCTGCTGCTGGGCCTGGTGGAAACCTTGGCCGCCCTGCCCCAAGCCCCGGGCGTGACCGACCTGGTGTTGCTGGAGCCCAGCCCGATCCGCCGCCAACTGATGGCCGACAAGCTGGCGCTGCTGCTGGCGGCTGATCAATCCGACCCCAGCCTGCCCGGTTGGGTGCCCAGCGCCAATGCCTGGCCGTTGGTCTACCTGCCTGTGGGTGGCGGGGGTGGCGCGCGCATGAAAGCGCCGTTCGAGCAGCGCACCACCCATCTGCAAACCCTGACTGCATTTGTGGCGATGCCGTTCAAGACCGAGTTGCTCGACGTCTATCAATACGGCATCCTGGGCCCAGCCGAGAAGGCCAAATTCAGGGCCGAGCGGCTGGACTTTGAGCACTACACCGGCGACGTGGTGCAGCAGATCAAGGACCGCATCGACAACGCCGATCTGGTGATTGCCGACATGAGCGGTGCCAATGCCAATGTATTTCTGGAGATCGGTTATGCCTGGGGCAAGGGCCGGCAAGTGGTGCTGTTGTGGCGCAAGCCGGCCGATGGCAAACCCACCAAGGGCAAGCTGGTGGTGCCGCCGTTTGACGTGGCGGGCAGCCGCCGCATCGAATACAGCAGCATCCGCGAGCTGGACCGCGATCTGACCGAGACGCTCAAAGCGCTGTACCCGCTGCTGCGCCAACGCTCAGCCGGGCAGGATTGAGCGGCCGTTGAGATTCAGCCCGGCGCCAGCGGCACCGCCGCATCGGCATGGTGCTGACGCAGCGCGGCATGCCAATCAACCCAGTCTCGGCCTGGGTGCTGCTGGCCACAGGCCGGGCACAGCCGCTGGTCCGCCGGGCTGGCATAAAACGCTTCGTAGACCACCGGCAAATCCTTGACGATGTTGGCAAGCTGCAGCTCGCGCCGCGCCACCTGGCTGCCGCAGTGTGCACAGTGCCAGCAAAACGCGTCCAGCACACCGGGTGCGCGGGTGCGCTCGATCACCGTGCACAGGCTGCCTGGCTGCGGCCGCTGCGGCGAATGCTGCACATGCGCCGGCAGCAAAAAGATATCGCCTTCGTGCAAATCCACCCGCTCGTAACGGCCGCTGTCCCACAGCAGCAAATGGGCCTCGCCACGCATCTGGTGGAAAAACTCCTCGTGCGGATCGTCATGAAAATCAGTGCGCTGGTTGGGCCCACCCACCACGGTGCAGATGAAATCGGCGTCTTGCCAGATCTGCTGGTTGCCCACCGGGGGTTGAAGCTGGGCCGCATGGTCGGCGATCCAGCGCTGGAAGTTCAAGGGTTTGCCAAAGGTGAGCATGGTGTGTCCTTCAAGAGCGCTTGGAAACCAGGCCGCTGGCGGCAAATTGCTGGCGGATCAGAGATTTCTCGGCCTCGGTCAATGGCAGCAGCGGGCGCCGCACCGCGCCGCCCACCTGGCCCAGCAGTTCCAGCCAGTACTTGCTGTGGGCCTGGGGTTTGCCAGCAGGCCTGCTGGCCTTGAACGCATCGCGTGCCGGCTGCAGGCTGTTGCGCACATGGCGTGCAGCGGCATACTCACCGGCAAACGCCAGCCGGGTGTAGTCGTGGATGCGATGGTCATTGGCGGTCTGCAGCAGCAGCGGCGGTGTGGAGCACAAATACAGCCGCCAACCCAGCTCGATGATGTTGTCCAGCCACTCTTCTTCACTCGCGGTGCTGACCTGGATGCGGTCGCCCACCAGGCGGCTCAGCTCGGCATACAGCGGGCGCGGCACGCTGTACTTGATCGCGACGATGTTGGGCAGCTCGGCGATGCGGGCGCAAAGCTGCGGGCTCATCACATAACCACAATCGGGGTGGTTCCACATCGCGATGCCGATGTCCAATTGCTCGCTCAGGTAGCGGTAGTACTCGTAAATCGTCTCGTCGGTGTCGGCGCCAAAGTGCAGCACCGGGCTGTGCACAACGATCCAGTCGGCACCCACCCGCTGGGCATGGCGGGCCAAGGTCAACACGGTGTCCAGGTTGGTGTCCGAGCACGACATCACGGTGCGGGATCGGCCGCGCGTGGCGGCCACGGCTATTTCCAATGTGCGCTGGCGCTCGGCGATTGACATCGAAAAAAACTCACCCTGCTTGCCCGAGACAAACAGCCCACCGATCTGCAGTGCGCCAACCCAATGCGCCAGGTTGGCTTCGAAACCGGGTTCATCCAGTGCACCGTCGGCAGCAAACGGTGTCAGCGTGGCGGCCCAGACACCGGTGAAATGTTGCCTGGCATAGGCCTGGGCTTCGGTCTTGGTGTAGTCCATGTCAATCCTTGCTGACGGCATTGTTGCGCTGCAACGCACGCCACAGGCGCTCGGGGCTGAGCGGAAAGTCTGGCGGCGCAATGCCCAGTGGGCGCAGCGCATCGGCCACCGCATTGAGCAGCGCGGCGGGCACCCCAATGCAGCCGGCCTCGCCCACGCCCTTGGCGCCCAGCGCATTGGCCGCGCTGGGCGTGGGCAGACTGGCCAGGCGCACCGGCGGCATGTCGCTGGCACGCGGCAACGCGTAGTCCATCAGCGAGCCGGTCAACAACTGGCCTTGATCGTCGTAGACCACACGCTCCATCAACGCCTGGCCCAGGCCTTGCGCCAGGCCGCCCCAAAGCTGGCCTTCAACCAACAACGGGTTCAGCACAACGCCGGCATCGTCCACCCACACCAGCTTGTTGATCGTCAACTGGCCGGTGTCGCGGGCTATCACCAGCGCCAGCATCACGCAGCCCGAGGACCAGGCTTCGTGCGGCGCGGTGTACAACTCACTCACGGTGATCGGCAAGGCCGCGCCGGCTGTCATTTGGGCGCGCAAGGCCAGCGCCGCTTGCTGCACCGCGCTGCCGCCGATGGCCGTGCTTCGGCTGGCCAGCGCGCCCACACCGGGTGGGCAGTGGCGGGTGTCGCCATGCAGCACGGTGATCAAGTCGGGGTTGCAGCCCAAAACCGTGGCGGCAATGCCGGCAAAGCTGGTCTCGCGGCCCTGGCCTTGTGCCGTGGCGCCGGTGGCCAGGCTAAACCGGCCATCGGCCAGCGCGGTAAGTTGCACACTTTCGCTGCCCTGGCCGCAAGGCTCGACATACAGCGCGATACCGATGCCCACCAGCTCGCCGCCGCTGCGGCGTTCGGCCTGCTGCAAACGCTGGCCGGTGTAATCGAACAACTCGGCGGCATGCGCCAGCAAGGCCGGCAGGTTGCAGCGGTCCAGCCACTCGCCCGAGTCCAGCGTGCGCGGCAGTTCATCCGCTGCCCAGACGTTGCGCTGGCGCAGCAGCAGCGGGTCGATGCCGGCCTGTGCAGCAGCCTCCTCCACCAGCCGCTCCAGCAGGATCGCCGCCTCGGGCCGGCCCGCGCCTCGGTAAATGCCCACCGCTGCAGCGGTGCTCAAATGCGCTGAAGACCGCGCCACACACTGCGCCACCCGGTACGGCCCCGGCACGATGCGTGCGGCATTGCGCGCCGGCACCAGCGCGCTGTAGGTCAACCAATGGCCCAGGCTGAACTGAAACTCGGCCGTCAGCGCGGCAAAAACGCCTTGGCTGTCCAGCCAGATCGAGCCCGCTGCACGCGAGGCCCGGCCTTGCGGTGCTGCCAGCAAATCCTCGCTGCGGCTGGCTTGCCAGCGCAGCGTGGCGCCCAGCAAGCGCGCCGCCCAGGCCAGCAGCAAATCCTCGGGATGGATCGAGGCCTTGCCACCAAACGCACCGCCCACATCGGGCGCGATCACCTGCACGGCATCCAGCGCCAGGCCCAACGCGTGGGCCAGTTCCACCCGGGCGCGGGCGGGGGTCTGGGTGGACAGCCAGGCTTGCAGGCGCTGCGTGCTGCTATCCCATTGCATCAGCGCCGCGCGTGGCTCCAGCGGATTGGCAGCCACCCTGGGCAGCGCCACGCTGACCTGGGCCGTGGGCGCGTGGGCGGGCATCGTGCCGTTACCAAAAACAGCGCTTGCCACTTGGTTGCCAGGCACACCTGGGTGCAAGTCGGCGGCACCCGGCCCGGCAAAGTCTGGCACCGGTGCTTGTTCTTCAACCTCGATCCACACCCGGTCTGCCGCCGCCTGCGCCTGCTGGCATGTGCTGGCCAGCACCAGCGCCAGCGGCGCACCCACCGCCTGCACATGGCCCATCGGCATCAGCGGGCCGTCTGGCAGATGCAGCGCAGGCAAAACGGCGTTGACTTGCGGTTGGCGCAAGCCGGCAAAGTCAGCCGCGGTCAACACCGCCCGCACACCGGGCATGGCACGTGCCTCATCGGCCAACACCGCCAGCACCCTGGCATGGGCATAAGCGCTGCGAACAAACACCGCATGCAGCATGCCGGGTACGTTGATGTCGCCAACAAAACAGCCAGCGCCGCTGAGCAGGCGCGGGTCTTCCCGGCGTTGCCAGCTTGATGCCTCGCCACCCACTGTCGCCATGCTGCTCAAGTGACGCCGTGCATCGCCATGCCCGGTATTGGACACGATCCCCACAAGCCCAAAAACCGGCCGAGCGGTGCAGGCCAACGGCCGAAACCCTGCCCAGGCTCGGGGTGCGCACCGAGGCGCCGCCCGGTGGCGCCGTGATAGCCTCTTGGCCTCTAGTCCGGACCAATCTGGTCGCTTGTGGAGAACCTGCATGTCACACCCTCGCACCTGGCTCACGGCCACGTTTGTGTCAGCGCTGCTGGCAGCCTTGCCGCTGGCCGCACAGGCCCAATTGAAGATCGGTTTCATGGCCGAGCTGTCGGGCCCACAAGGCCCGCTGGGGCAAGACCAGTACGACGCACTGATGATGGTGGTGGAGCGCAACGGCGGCAAGCTTGGCGGCGTGCCAGTGCAGGTGCTGCGCGAGGACAGCCAGTTGAAGCCCGATGTGGCCAGCCAGATCGTCGAGAAGTTCATCGACAAAGAGCGGGTGTCCATCATCACCGGCGTCACCTTCTCCAACATCATGATGGCGGTGCACAAGAAGATCACCGAGCGTGAGGTGTTTTTGATCGGCTCCAACGCCGGCCCGTCGCCGATTGCCGGCGCGATGTGCTCGCCCTACTTCTTTTCCACCTCGTGGGAGAACGGCCAGCAGGCCGAGGTGGTGGGGCGCTACGCGGCCGACAAAGGCATCAAGAAGATCTACACGATTGCGCCCAACTACCAGGCCGGCAAAGACTTTGTCAGCGGCTTCAAGCGCTACTACAAGACGCCCACCGTGGGCGAGCTGTGGCCGGCGCTGAACACCCAGGATTTCTCGGCCGAGATCGCGCAGATCGCCGCCGCCCAGCCCGATGCGGTGTTTGCGTTTTTGCCCGGTGGCCTGGGCATCAACTTCATCAAGCAATGGGGCCAGTCGGGCTTGAAGGGCAAGATCACGCTGCTGACCTCGTCCACCACCGACGGTGTGGGCCTGCCGGCGATGGGTGATGCGGCGCTGGGTGTGTTGTCAGGCACCTTCTGGGGGCCGGACTTTGCCAATGCCGCCAACCAGCAGTTTGTCAAAGAGTTTGAGGCCAAGTACAAGCGCATCCCGTCGCAGTACGCCGCGCAGTCGTATGACGCGGCGCAGTTGCTGGACGCGGCGCTGGCCAAGGTGGGCGGCAAGGTGGACGACAAAAAGGCCTTGATGGCGGCACTGCGCACGGCCAGTTTCAAATCGGTGCGCGGTGATTTCAAGTTCAACACCAACCAGTTCCCGATCCAGGACTTGCACATCTTCGAGGCCGTCAAGGACAGCCAGGGCCGCTTGACGCTGAAGACCGTGGCCACACCGTTGAAATCCGACCAGGATGCGTTTGCCGACAAGTGCCAGATGAAGCTCTGAGCCTGGTGAATCCGGACCAGGGCGCGATGCCAAACCGTCGCGCCCTTTTTCTTGACCGTTCGAATCCCCCATGACCACC
>JANOBL010000726.1:0-2167 GCA_031411635.1 Betaproteobacteria bacterium | reverse complement strand
GCCACCGGTCGCGCCAGCCCGCAGTCTGCTTTTGTGCTGCACCAGTGGTCGTGGAGCGAGACCAGCCTGATTCTCGATTTGTTCACCCGCGAGCACGGCCGCATCGCGGTGGTGGCCAAAGGCGCCAAGCGGCCGTATTCACAACTGCGGCCGGTGTTGATGCCCTTCCAGCGCCTGCTGGTGCTCACCACCAAGCCCAAGGGGGATGGCGGTAGTGAGGGCGGTGACCACATCCTGACCCTGCGCACGGCTGAATACGCTGGCGCCGGTGCCGCGCTGCCACCGGCCCGCTTGATGGCCGGTTTTTACCTGAATGAATTGTTGCTCAAGCTGCTGGCGCGGGGGGATGCCCATGCGCGGCTGTTTGATGCCTATGCCGACGCCCTGCTGGCGCTGGTGGCAGCGCCGGTGGCCGATGACGAATCGGCGCTGCGTGCGTTTGAGCTGGTGCTGCTGCAAGAGACCGGTGTGCTGCCCGAACTGGGCCGCATCACCAGCACCCAGGCCCCCGTGCAGCCCGGTGGCCACTACCAGTTGCAGGCCGAAACCGGTTTGCTGCAGGCCCCGGCCGGGGACGCCGCCATGCCCGGCAGCGCCTGCCTGGCGCTGCAGGCTGCCCTGCAACAACACAACTTGCCGGCCTTGCGCCAGGCCTGCCAGATGTGCCTGCCGGCGCTGAAAACCCAATTGCGGGCGCTGCTTGCCTATCATCTTGGCTCACCGCTGCTGCGCACCCGCCAGATGATGCTGGACGTGCGCCGCCTGCAGGACACCCGCACCCCCATGCCGACCACCGATGTCTCGCTGTGACCTTGCTGTGAAAACCACGCTATGAACCCGCTGATCGCCCCCGAAGCCCACGCCAGGCCGCACCGCACGGCGCTGTCGGTCAATGTCAACAAGATCGCCTTGCTGCGCAACACCCGGCATTTGGGGTTGCCGGACGTGATGGCCTTGTCACGCCAGGCGCTGCAGGCCGGCGCGCAGGGCATCACGGTCCATCCGCGGCCCGACCAGCGCCACATCCGGCCCGATGACGTTCCGGCGCTGGCGGCGCTGCTGCGGCAATGGCCGCATGCCGAATACAACCTCGAAGGCAACCCCTTCCACGACCTGCTGACTTTCGCCGCCGCGCTGGTCGACGGCGGCCAGCCGCTGCACCAGCTGACCTTCGTACCCGACAGCGTCGAGCAGTTCACCAGCGACCATGGCTGGCGCTTTCCCGACGACGCCGAGCGGCTGCGCCAGCCGATCGCCGAAGCCCATCGGCTCGGCGTGCGGGTGAGCCTGTTCGTCGACGCCGATCCGGCGTCGATGGCCGCCGCGCGCGACTGCGGCGCGGACCGGGTCGAGCTCTACACCGAGGCCTACGCGCGCGCCCATGGCACGCCGGACCAGCCTGCCATGCTGGCGCGCTATGCCGCGACGGCCGAAGCGGCGCTGGCGGCGGGCCTGCAGGTCAACGCCGGCCACGACCTGAACCGCGACAACCTGAGCGACTTCCTGCGCGCGGTGCCGGGGGTGGTCGAGGTGTCGATCGGCCATGCGCTGGTCGCCGACGCGCTCGAATTCGGCATCGGCGAGACGGTCCGCGCCTACCAGCGCTGCATCCAGCAGGCCTACGCGCCTTTGATCCGATGATCTACGGCATCGGCACCGACGTCATCGACATCCGGCGGCTGCGCGCCACGCTGGCGCGGCGCGGCGACCGCTTTGCGGACAAGGTGCTGGGCGCCGAGGAACTGACGGTGTTCCACGCGCGGCGGGCGCGGGTCGAGGCGCGCGGCGTCAGCTACCTGGCCACCCGCTTTTCGGCCAAGGAGGCGTTCTCCAAGGCCATCGGCCTGGGCATGCGCTCGCCGATGACCTGGCGCGCCTGCCAGATCCTGAACCTGCCCGGCGGCGCACCGGTGATCCGGCTCAGCGGCGCGCTGGCCGACTGGTTTGCCGAACGACAGCTCACCGCGCATGTCACGGTGAGCGATGAATCCGACCATGCCGCCTCCTTCGTGGTGGTGGAGAAAGCTGCCCCGCGATGACCTCCGACCTGCAAGCCCACGCCCCGGTGGTGCTCGACATCACCGGCACCACGCTCGATGCGGCCGACCGGCGCCGGCTGGCGCACCCGCTGACCGGCGGGCTGATCCTGTTCGCCCGCAACTGGGAC
>JANOBL010000725.1:0-3558 GCA_031411635.1 Betaproteobacteria bacterium | reverse complement strand
CCGCCGACTACACCGACATGTCGGTTTCAGGTGGCATTTATCAAACCGCCGCCGGACAACTCGCCAGCACCGATCTGGGTGGCACCGCCACCGACATCAGCTCCGTTTTCAAGGCCAATGTCTCGGCAGCCTTCACCTATTTGCAAAATTCGATCAAGGTGGCCTGGAACGAAACCATCACCTTCAAATTGTTCGATTTCCAGGCGGCAGGCATCAATGCCGATGGCGACTCTGGCATCACCGGGCTAGATGCCAATGATCGACCGGCCTCGTCCACCATCCGGCTAGACAGCAGCAGCCTGTCATCGTTCTTCGTCGACATGACGCCGTTCGACAACAGCGAGTACACGATGAACTACATCGACGCGACCCTCGGCGGTGGCGTCGTCAATGTGGGTCGCTACGGTTCAGCCGTGGCGGGCGGCGTTGCAGAAAACCGCACCGACGTGCTGACTCTGTTGCTTCACGAACTGGTGCATTCAGTTGGCTTCAACTTCCTGGACCGGTTTGACGCCGCTGCCGGAGGCCCCGTGGGTCAACCCAACCGCAAGATCACAGTCTCGGCAGCGTTGTCCGGCCTGCCGTCTGACTTCGATCTGCCGTTCTTGAGCGCCAGCGACCACGTAGACCCGGTGGCGGCTGGCGGCTTGTTCGAGCATGCCATCACCGCCGAGCCCAGCTTTGGCGCCAATGAGCGGTGGCTGCCCACCGGCGCCGAACTGCTGGCGCTTTGTGTCGTTGAAGGTTGCGCAGCCAATGAGGTCAATCCAAACCTGGTCGGCAATGCCGTACCCGAGCCGGGCAGCCTTTGCCTGGCAGGATTGGCAGGCCTTGGCCTGATTGCCGCCACCCGCAGGCGCCGCCCGCTCCAGACCTGACGGGTGCAATTGACACGCGCTGCACCACGTTCTCTGCGGGTCGCGCTGGCATCGCTGGTCACGATGGCGATGAGCGCGGGCGGTGGTGCGGCGCCTCTTGAAGCCGCCAGCGTGTCTATTCAGATTGCCAACCCGGATGCACAAACGTCCATTCGGGTGAGCCTCGACAGCAAGGTCATCTTTGAAGGTCTGCCACCCGCTTTGACGTTGAACGGCTCAGCCGGCGCGCCGTCGGTGCTAGGACCATTTCTGCTGGATGCCATCAGCCGGCATGCGTTGATTGCCGAAGCGCCCGGCGCAGGCATCCGGGCGCAACTCGATTGGACAGCCCGGCGCGATGGCAGCGCCTGGATCGTGATCCACTACTACCCAGGCCGCAGCGATACCGCCACGCCGCCCTTTTTCACCTTTGCACTGCAGGCCGCCGCCTACAAACGGCATTGATGGCGTGGCCATCACTGTCGCGTGCTGGCCGACGCTGGACGACCTTGGTTTACTGCGCGACGCGACGGCGCTGCGGCCTGACCATCCGATTTGTCGTGCGCGTTGACGTCCTGGACACAGTACCGGCGATGCATGAATCTTCAGGCAGCAAGCGCCAGCGCATCGACATCGCCGACCCGGCCACCCGGCCCATCGTGATGGTGGCCTTCACCGCCTATGCGATGAAGGGCGACGAGGCGCGCCTGCGCAGCGCCGGTTGCGACGGCTATCTGGCCAAGCCGATCAATGTGGCGCTGTTCGCCAACCAGGTGCGGGCCTTGCTGGCCGCAGGTGTGCAAGCCAGCGGGCCTGGCGTGCCGCCCGTGCCACACATGCCGCCCGTGCCGCCCGTGCCGCCCGTGCCGCCCATCTGCAATGCTTGATTCAGCCCGCACCGCTGTCACCCAGCCGACAAGCAGCACTGGGGTTTGTGGGGTTCCTGCACCGCACCGGCCGGGCAATGATGCGTTGCACCACCACGGCGTGCGACTGCCCGGCACGCCGTTGGTTGTTGGCTTGCTCGGCCAGGCTCAGGCCCCCCACCGGAGACACCCCATGCCCATGATTGCCCTGTTCCCGCACGGCCCGCAGCGCCGCCCCCTGCTGCGTGGCCTGGCGCTGACCGCCGCGCTGTGCGCCGGCGCCGCCGCCCAGGCGCAGGAGACCTTCAAGGTTGGCATCGTCAGCTTCCTGTCGGGCCAGGCCGCTGAGAGCTTTGGCATCCCGGCCGTCAATGGCGCAAAGGTGCTGCTGGACGCCTTCAACAAGGGGGCGGCACCTGCCCCCTACAACAAGGTGGGCTTTGGTGGCATGAAGCTGGAGTTTGTCTACGTCGACGAAAACGGCGGCGCCACCAAGCAGGTGCAAGAGCTGCGCAACCTGTACGACCGCGACAAGGTCGATGCAGTGGTGGGTTATGTCGGCTCTGGCGATTGTTTGGCTGTCGCGCCGGTGGCCGAGGAGATGAAGAAATTCCTGATCCTCTACGACTGCGGCACACCACGTATTTTTGAAGACGCCAAGTACAACTATGTGTTTCGCACCGCCAGCCATGCGGCGATGGACAACGTGGCGCTGGTGCGTTACCTGAAGGCCCGCAACACCAAAGCTGACAGCTTCAACCTGATCAACCAGGATTACGCCTGGGGCCAGGACTCGAAGAAAGACTTCACCTGGACCATGGAAAAGCTGTACCCGGCAGCCAAGCCCGGCGAGGACCAGTTGCCCAAGTTTGGCGCAGGCCAGTACGGCACCGAGATCTCGGCGCTGATGGCCAAACCAGCCGACATCACCCACAGCAGCCTGTGGGGTGGTGACTTGCAGGCCTTCATCCTGCAGGCCGGGCCCAGAGGCCTGTTCAAGCGCACCCAGGTGGTGTTCTCGGCCGCCGACCATGTGCTGCCCGGGC
This sequence comes from Betaproteobacteria bacterium, assembly GCA_031411635.1. Classification (GTDB taxonomy): domain Bacteria; phylum Pseudomonadota; class Gammaproteobacteria; order Burkholderiales; family Burkholderiaceae_C; genus Pseudaquabacterium. The sequence goes on along the minus strand of JANOBL010000725.1, from coordinate 789 downwards.
TGGGCGACAAGATGCCCGACGGCGTGATCCTGGGTGCGCGGGGTGCCTACGGCCTGATGTCGCCCAAGAGCGCGCTCAACGATTGGTGGTGGGACTTGTACAGCAAGGCCTATGGCATCTACCCGGTGCAGGCGCCCTACCGCATGGTGCAAAGCCTGCTGGGCCTGAAGCTGGCGGTGGAAAAAGCCATGGCCGCCAACGGCGGCAAAAAACCCATCCACGAGCAACTGGCCGCCGCGCTGACCGGGCTGGAGTGGGATTCTCCCGCCGGCCGAATCCGCATGGCGCTGGGCGACGGCCACCAGGCGGTGCAGGACACCGCGATCGGCAAGACACGTTATGACGCGGCCAGGAAGATGGTGGTGCTGGACGACATCCAGCGCTTTCCGGCCGATTGCGTCAACCCACCGGCCAACATGAAGTCGGAGGAGTGGATCAAGGCCGGCTTCCCGGGCGCCAAGGGCTGCCCTTGAAGGCTTGAATGCTCACCATCCTGATCGACGGGCTGACCTACGCGTCCTGGCTGTTCATCGTCGCGCTGGGCCTGACGCTGGTGTTCGGCGTGCTGAAGATACTGAACATCGCGCATGGCAGCTTTTACGCGCTGGGCGCCTACACCGCGGCGAGCTTCGTCGGCTGGGCCGCGGCACTCAAGCTGGCGCCGGGCTTCGGCATCGTCGCGATGCTGCTCGCGGCGGTCGCGGTCGCTGCCGCGCTCGCGCCGCTCACCGAGCGCGGCCTGCTGCGCTTCTTCTACGGCCGCGACGAGGTGCTGCTGGTGCTCGTCAC
>JANOBL010000724.1:0-1999 GCA_031411635.1 Betaproteobacteria bacterium | reverse complement strand
GCTGCCGCTGGCGGTGCCATCGTCATCCGGCCTGGAATCGGTGGAATTCCTGGTCGCCGGCCATGCCGGCAGCACACCCCGGGCACTGGCCCGGGTGGCGTCGGGTGGTGAGCTGTCGCGGCTGGCGCTGGCGATCGTGATCAGCACACTCAACAGCGCGGGCAACGGCGGTGTTGGCACCTTGATCTTCGATGAAATCGATGCCGGCATCGGTGGCGCGGTGGGCAACACCGTGGGTGCACTGATGAAGCAACTTGGCCGCCAGCACCAGGTGCTGGCCGTCACCCACCTGGCCCAGGTGGCCGCCTGCGCCGATCACCATTACGTGGTGGCCAAGTCAACCCAGACCGATGGCGCCACCACCAGCAGCGTGATGGCGGTCAGCGGCGAGGCCCGGGTGGCCGAGGTGGCGCGCATGCTGGGTGGTGAGCGGCTGGCCGGCACCAGCCTGGCCCATGCGGCGGCGATGCTGGAACAAACCCTTGAGACCACCGTCGAACCCAGTACCGACCCGGTCACCCACAGCCCGCCACCCGTCGGCCCCGGCCGCAAGCGCAGCAAGGCATGAAATTCATCCACCCGCCCCCGAACGACCCGAGCAACCCGCCGGAAACGCTGGGCACCAGCGTGCGCGAGCTGGTGTTGATCACCGGCATCTCGGGCTCGGGCAAATCGGTGGCGCTGCATGCGCTGGAAGATGCCGGCTTTTTCTGCGTCGACAACCTGCCGCCCGAGTTGCTGCGCGAGTACATGCGGCTGGCCCATCCACGCTACACCCAGCGCGTGGCGATTGCGGTGGACGTGCGGGCCGCAGGATCCTTGCCCGGCCTGGTGCCGCTGATCGACGAGTTGCGGGCCGAGGGCGTGGCGATCCGGCCGCTGTTTCTGGATGCCAGCACCAACACGCTGGTGCGCCGCTTCTCTGAAACCCGGCGCCCGCATCCCCTCAGCCACCCGGAGGCCGGCAATGGCCAGCATGCGCTGATCGAGGCCATCGAGCTGGAGCGGCTGATGCTGGCCGAGTTGCGCGAGGTGTCCACTGTGATCGACACCAGCACCTTGCGCCCGGCCGGCCTGCGCAGCCATGTGCGTGAGCTGGTGGCCACCTCGCACGGCCGGCTGACGCTGGTGTTTGAGAGCTTTGCATTCAAGTACGGCGTGCCGCTGGATGCCGATTACGTGTTTGATGTGCGCGTGCTGCCCAACCCGTACTACATCCGCGAGCTGCGGCCGTTGTCGGGCCGCGATGCGCCGGTGGCGCAATTCCTGGGTGAGCAACCCGAGGCGGCCGAGATGCTGGGCCAGATCGAAGGTTTCATGCGCCGCTGGCTGCCGGCGCTGGCCACCGACCAGCGCGGTTATGTCACGGTGGCCATCGGCTGCACCGGCGGCCAGCACCGCTCGGTCTACATGGTGGAGCAGCTTGGCCGGCGCTTTGCCGACCATGGCGCCACGGTGGTGCGCCACCGCGAACTGGACGCCTTCGATTGAGCGCGGCAGCCATGCCCGGCGGGCCTGAAACCTGGGTGGCGCTGCCGTTGTTTCCGCTGCAAACCGTGTTGTTTCCGGGTGGGCTGCTGCAGCTCAGGGTGTTTGAGGCGCGCTACCTGGATCTGATCAGCCATTGTTTGCGCACCGGGTCCAGCTTTGCCGTGGCCTGCATCAACCAGGGCAGTGAGCTGCGCAGCAGCGCCGACACAACCCGGCTCGAGACCACGGCGGTGCTGGCCGAGCTGCAGGAGGTGGATGCCGAGCAGCCCGGCATTCTGCGGGTGCGCTGCCTGGGCGGCCGGCGGGTGCTGCTGGATGCACCACACCAGCGGGAAGACGGCCTGTGGTTGGCCGGTGCCCAGCTCGGCCCGGCCGATCTGGCCACCGCCGTGCCGGATGAATTGGCGATTGCCGCGCGCGCCTTGTCGCAGGCGATCGAGGCGCTGGCGGCGCAAGACCAGCATCCGTTTGCTCCGCCGTTCCACCTGGACGACGCCGGCTGGGTGGC
>JANOBL010000723.1:0-8575 GCA_031411635.1 Betaproteobacteria bacterium | reverse complement strand
GGCGGCAAACGCGTACTTGAGCTTGTGGAAGGGCTCGTACATCTCGCGTGCGGCGGTGATCGGCAAAAAGTTGATGACGTTTTTTTCAAACTGCACCGGCATCGCCGCGTTGTTGTGCGCGGTGCCCACATGGCCGGCCATCAAAAAAATCTTGTCCTGGTTGACCAGCTTTTGTGCCGCCAGCACCGCGCGCTTGGGGTCGTAACCGGCATCCTCGACCAGCAACTTGACTTTGCGCCCGGCAATGCCGCCCTGCTCGTTGATCTCGTCCACCCGCAGTTGCATGCCGTTGCGCGCCTGCTTGCCAAACGCGGCAATCGGGCCCGACAGATCCTGGATCGTGCCGATCACGATCTCGGTCTTGCTGACACCCTGGGTCTGGGCCTGGCTGGCGCCGGCAAAGGCGACTGCAACGATGCTGAGAAGGGCAAGTTTCATAGGGCGTTGTCTCCTGATCGGCACACCGGCGGCGGCCGCCACCGATGCTAGCCGCCGCCAGTGGCTTGTTGACCTCAGGGAAACGCTCAGAGGGTGTTTCAAAACAAGGCGTCGCGGTCCACACCCTGGCTGGCCATGCGGCGCTTGAGCTTTTGCAGCGCTTCTTGCTGGATCTGGCGGATGCGCTCGCGTGTGATGCCCAGCCGGTCGGCCAGCACATCCAGGGTTTCGGCGTCGCGCTGGTGCAGGCCGTAGCGGCCGGTCAGCACCTCGCGCTCACGCTCGCTCAACTCGGCCAGGCCGTGCTGCAGCAAATCCGAGACCTCGTGGCTGAGCATCAGCCCGAGTGGATCGGGTGCCATCTCATCGGCCACGCCGTCCAGCAGCGATTGCCCGGCATCGTGCGCCATCGGCGCGTCCAGCGAGGCCGGTGGCTCGGCCATCGGCAACAAAGCCTCCACCTCGGCCACCGGGCGGCCCAGGCGCCGGGCGATGGCCTCCACCGGCACGGCATGGCCGCTGTCGGCCGCCTCGGCCGCCAACGCGCGCCGGGCTTTCAGCACGGCGGTGAGTTCACGCACCACATGCACCGGCAGGCGCACCAGCCGGGCCTGGTGCATCAGCGCACGCTCAATGGCCTGGCGCACCCACCACACCGCGTAGGTGGAAAAACGAAACCCCAGCTCGGGCTCGAACTTGGCGATCGCGTGCATCAGGCCCAGGTTGCCCTCCTCGATCAGATCCCCCAGCGGCAAGCCTCGGCCGAGATAGTGTTTGGCAATGCTGACCACCAGCCGCAGGTTGTGTTCGATCATCGCCTGGCGGGCAGCAAAGTCGCCGGCGCAGGCGGCGCGCGCGGTGGCCAGCTCTTCGTCGGCATCAAACAGCGGGGCACGCCGGATGTCGCGCAGGTAGCGCTGCAGCGCGCTGCCGGCAACATCGTCGGACGCAGCGTCCTCCGGGCTTGGCGCCAGGCTGCCGTCCGACCCGGTGAACAAAGCCGCAGCGGCTGGGGATGCCGCCACCGTATCGGCAAGGCCAGGCAGCGCCGGTAGCGCGGACGGGCCCGCCAGGGGCGGTGCCGAGGTTTGACGCCTGCTGCGGTCCATGCCCACCCCTGCCAGGAGCTTCAGAGAGCCCGCACTGTACGCCGGTCGCGTCAGCGCGCGGGCAGCAATCGCGCTGGATCGACCGGCTTGCCCTGGCGCCGGATCTCGAAGTGAAGCTGCACCCGGTCGGCATCGCTGGCGCCCATCTCGGCAATCTTCTGGCCCCGCCGCACCGCTTGATCATCCTTGACCAGGATGCGCTGGTTGTGCGCGTAAGCGGTGAGGTAGGTGTTGTTGTGCTTGACGATCACCAGGTTGCCGTAACCGCGCAACTCCGACCCGACGTACACCACCCGGCCATCGGCCGCCGCCAGTACCGGATCGCCCAACTTGCCGGCGATCGCCAGGCCTTTTTGCCGGCCTTCTTCAAAGCCCGCCACCACCGCACCCGCTGCCGGCCAGGCCCAGGGCAGATCGTCGTCGGCATCGCGTGCCGCTGCGGCCGGGGGTGCTGCAGCCACTGGCGGCACGGTGGGTGACGCGGCCGGCGCGGTGGCTGGCGCAGCAGACGCCGATGCCGATGCAGGCGCTGCCGCAACCACCGGCTTGCCGTCCAGCGGCCGGGTCTCGATCTTGGCCGCCGCAACGCCCCGGCTGGCCGCCACGGTGGGATCGGCCCCCGGCGGTACCACCCGCAGCACCTGGCCCACCTCGATCAGGTTCGGGTTTTCAATATTGTTCCAGCGCACCACATCGCGCCAGTTCTGGCCGTTGTCCAGGCCGATACGGATCAAGGTGTCGCCGGGCTTGACGCTGTAGTAGCCGGGCTTGCCAGCGTTTTCGGCACCCGGCAACGGCTTGGCTGCGTCGACTGCCGGGCTGGCACCAGGCACGGTATCGGCCGCCGCTGGCAAGCCGGTGCCGGCCTTGGCCACCGGCCGGGCGGCGGGCTTGCGTTCTTCCACCGGGGCCTTGTTGGGCGGTGATGCACAACCTGCCACCACCGCAGCCACCAACGCAATCATCAAAACAGCCAGCGGCGAGCGCGGCATCAAACAGGGAGAAGGCATGGCGGCAGACCGGGCCAGCGGTCGAATCAGACAATGCCCGATTTTAGGGGGACGAAGTGCACTGCCTCGTGCTCGGTGCGCACACAGCCGCTGTCATGGCGGTCCACCACCACCAGCACCTGGCCCCGGCCACCCGAGCGGTGCATCGGCGCCACCAGGCGGCCGCCCACCGCCAACTGGTCCAGCCAGGGCATTGGCAGCTCGTCGCCCCCGGCCGCCGCAATGATGCTGTCGTACGGTGCACCCGGGCCATGGCCCAGCATGCCGTCGCCATGCACCAGGCGCACCTGGTCCAGGCGCCAACCGGCCAGGTGGCTGCCGGCTTTGTCAAACAGCGGCCGCAGCCGCTCGATCGACACCACGCGGCGCGCAAGCTGCGCCAGCAGCGCGGTCTGGTAACCACAGCCAGTGCCGATCTCTAGCACCCGCCCAAGCTGGCCGCTGGCGCGCGCCTGGGCGCCGTCGTGCAGCAGCTCGATCATGCGGGCCACCACCGACGGCTTGGAGATGGTCTGGCCATGGCCGATCGGCAGGCTGGTGTCCTCGTAGGCCTGGATCGCCAGCGCGCTGTCAACAAACAAGTGCCGGGGCACCTGGGCCATCGCGGCAAACACCGGCTCGCAGCGGATGCCTTGCTCGCGCAGGCGCTGCACCATGCGCTGGCGCACCAGCGCGGAATCCAGGCCCAGGCCTTGCGGCGCCGCCTGGCGTTGCGCATCGCGTGCGGCCTCGTGCGCCTCGTGCAGGTGGCGTTGTGGGCGCAACGTCTCGCGCGGTGTAGCGGGTGCGCCGCTGCGGCCCAGCCGGTCCAGCAGCAGTGGAAACTTAGGGGCGCGGGCATCGCCGCCGGGCTGGGTCACTGACAAACCTCCGCGCTGCGCGCTGCGGTGTATGAGCCGTACTGGCGGCAGTGCGGGCGGCCGGGCGGGCTCATCAGCCGCCTGCCGATCCATCCATTGCCAGCCGCGCCCGCCAGCCTGGCAAGCCGGCATGGTCGGTCAAGTCCACCTGCAACGGCGTGATCGACACACAGCCGTTGGCCGTGGCATGAAAATCCGTGCCCTCGCCGGCCTCGCGTGCATCACCGGCCGGGCCGATCCAGTAGATCGGCTCACCGCGGGGGTTGGTCTGGCGAATCACGGCCTCGCTGGCATGGCGCCGGCCCAGGTGGGTTACCTGGCGTGGCAGCGCATCGGCATCGGGCCGGTTCGGGATGTTGACGTTCAACAAAAACGGTGGCCCGGACAAGCCCGCCGCCAGCACCTGCTGCATGACCTGTTGCACCACCGAACGCACCACCCGGCCGGCGGCTTCCAGCTCAACCCAGCCCTTGTTCACTTGCGAAAACGCGATCGCCGGGATGCCAAACAGATAACCCTCCATCGCCGCCGCCACGGTGCCGGAATACAGCGTGTCGTCGCCCATGTTGGCGCCCTGGTTGATGCCCGACAGCACCAGATCAGGCCGGTAGCCCAGCAGGCCGGTCAGCGCCACATGCACCCCGTCGGACGGTGTGCCGTTGACAAAACGCACCCCCGCCAGCCCTGGCCCCAGGCCCGGCACGTTGTGCGCTTGAAACACCTGCAACGGCCGGTTCAGCGTCAATGCGTTGGAGGTGCCACTGGCGTTTTGCTCGGGCGCAATCACCTCGATCTGGCCCAGCCCCTGCACCGCAGCCACCAAGGCCGCCAGGCCCGGTGCCAGGTAACCATCGTCATTGGTGATCAGGATGCGCATGACTGCGGATTGTAGGCAGGCACCCGGCGCAACCCGAGCGGGCTTAGGCCGCTGCCCAGGCCCCGGGCAGCGGCATCTGCGCTAGCATGACCACCGGGAGATTTCATCAATGGCGGTCAAAGTCCTGATACTGGAAGACAACCCGGTGGCACGCAGCTTTTTGTGCCGCGTGGTGCGCGAGAGTTTCAGCGACACGATTGCCATCACCGAATCCGGCGACCTGGAATCGGCCCGGGGCCAGATCCGCATCGCCGGTGGTGCCAGTGGCATGCATGGGGTGGATCCGTTCAAGCTGATCCTGGTTGATCTGGAGTTGCCCGATGGCAACGGCATGGAGTTGCTGAACGAGCTGACCCAGTACCCGGCCACCAAGATCGTCACCACGCTGTACTCCGACGACGACCATTTGTTCCCCGCGCTGCAATGCGGTGCCGACGGTTATCTGCTGAAAGAAGACCGCTTCGAGGTGCTGGTCGAGGAGTTGCAAAAGATCGTGCGTGGCCAGCCGCCGCTGTCGCCGGCCATCGCGCGCCGCCTGCTCACGCACTTTCGCCACGGCAGCCGGGCCGTCGGTGGCCGGGCCGGGCTGGATTCGGGCTTCTCGATGCCGCAAGACTTTGTCACCACCACCAGCGCACCGGTGCCGATCGAAAAAGTGCCCGACCACGAGCGCCTGACCCCACGCGAGAGCGAGGTGCTCACCTACCTGAGCAAGGGCTTCACGATCAAGGAGATCGCCAGCCTGATGGGCATCAAGTGGTTCACCGTCAACGACCACATCAAGTCGATCTACAAGAAGCTCAATGTTTCAAGCCGGGCGGAGGCGGCGGTGCTTGCCACCAAGCAAGGCCTGGTCTGAGCACCGGGCTTGAGCATGCTGCCTGCGATGCCTGCCCCGGCCGGCACAGCGGGCGTCGAATCGCAGATCGATTCACGCTGGGTTGACCAGGCGCTGGGCGCGGATCGCCGGCAGCGGCCATTGCCGGCCCGTGACCGCGCCGGCAGCCTGCTGCTGCTGGGCCTGCTGGGCGCGCTGGTGCTGGTGCTGTGGCTGCGCTGGCTGGCCGCCGAGCCGCACCTGCCGCTGAGCTGGCGCGCCCTGGCCGATGGCGGCATCGCGCTGGAGGCCTCCACCGCGCCCGAGCTGCGGCCCTGGCTGGGCCACCGCTTGTCGAGCCTGGTATTGGCCAACGGCGAACGCCTGGACGCCAGTGCCGATTGGTTGCAGCGCTCGGCACGCTGGACCGTGGACGATGCAGAACGCGCACGCCACCAGGCCTTGCGCCAACGCATCGCCGATGCGCTGCAGCAGCCCGCCGTGGCGTTGGTGTTTGAGCCCGGCACCGATGTGCCGGTGGCGGCCCGCCCACGGGGCCTGGGCGGCCTGGGCATCATGTGCTGGTTGCTGGGCGTGGTGGCGCTGGCGCTGTTTCTGGCCTCGGCAGTGGCCTTGCTGGCCGCACCCGCGTTGCCCGCCGCGCTGTACGCGGTGATGGCCTTGTCGCAAAGCATCAACCTGCTGCTGATCGCGGCCGAATCGCTGCCTGGCATGGGTTTGCCAGCCGAGCTGACCGATTTCGACCTGTCGCTGCGGCTGTTGGCCGACGCGCTGACGATGGCCGCCCTGGTGCATGTGGCGCTGGTGTATCCACACCGCTTGGCCCAGGCCCGCTGGCTGGCGCTGCCGGCTTGGGGCGTGGCGCTGCTGGCAGCACTCTGGGCCATGGCTTGGCCACCGGCCAACCTGTGGTGGTGGGCCCAGGCACTGGCACTGGGCTATGGGCTGGCAGCGGTGCTGGTGCTGCGCCGGTCGCGGCGCAGCCAGGGGGGGCCGCTGGCCGGTTTGCAGCAGCGCCTGGCCGGGGCCGGCACCGGCACCTTGCTGTTGCTCAGCGTGGCCATCGCCACCGCCAGCCGGGCCGGGCTGACAGCGGACACCGTGGCCAGCGTGGGGTCGGTGGTGTGGTACGTGTTTTTTGCCACGCTGCTGCTGCTGGCGCCGTTTTTGTCACGCTCACGCCAGGTGCTGCGCGAGCTGACGATGCTGGCCGGGGTCAGCACGGTGGCCAGCTCGCTGGACCTGGTTTTCGAGGCGGTGTTTAGCCTCAGCGCACTGGCCTCGCTGCTGCTGGCGATGGCGCTGTCGCTGGTGCTGTACGCAGCCGCGCGAAGCTGGATCCTGGGCCAGTTGGCCGGATCGGCCACGCTGAGCGCAGAGCGCATGTTTGACAGCCTGTACCGCGTGGCACGCGAGCTTGAGCAATCGCCCGGCCAGGCCGGGCGCCAGATCGGCCGGTTGCTGCGCGAGGTGTTTGATCCGCTGGAAATCGCCCGCACCGACCAGCCGGTGTCGCGGGTGCGGGTGGCGCAGGATGGCTCGACGCTGGTGGTGCCGATCCCGCTGATGCCGGGCGCCGAACCTGACAAGACGGCCGGCGGCGGCGTGGTGGCGGGCAACGGCGCCGGCACCCTGGTGCTGCGCTACGCACGGCGTGGCCGGCGCTTGTTCACCCACGACGATCTGCAGTTGACCGAGCGCCTGATCGACCAGCTTTGCCGGGCCGTGGCCTACGACCGGGCGGTGGAGCAAGGCCGCACCGAGGAGCGCATGCGCATTGCGCAAGACCTGCATGACGACATCGGCGCCCGCTTGCTGACGCTGATGTACAAGGCGCCCAACCCCGAGATGGAGGAGTACATCCGCCACACGCTGCAAGACCTGAAGACACTGACCCGCGGCTTGGCGGCGGCCAACCACCGCTTGTCGCATGCGGCGGCGGAATGGAAATCCGACATCACCCAGCGCCTGGCGGCCACCGGCTGCCAGCTCCACTGGAGCTTCTCGGCCGACCGCGACTTGATGCTGACGGTGGTGCAGTGGTCCGGCCTGACCCGGGTGTTGCGCGAGTTGGTCAACAACATCATCACCCACGCCCAGGCCACGCAGGTGGAGATACACGCCCACTTTGACCGGGGCCGGCTGTCGCTGACGGTCAGCGACGACGGCATCGGCCGGGCGCCGCAGCACTGGTCGCACGGGCTGGGGCTGGGCGGCGTGCGCAAGCGTGTCAAGCTGCTGGGCGGCCAGGTGCAGTGGCTGGAAGTGGCGGAGCGCGGCATCCGCTGCGAGGTGCGGGTGCTGTTATCCAGCGAGAAGGCGAAGGGCTGAAACCCTGGCCCGCCGTACGGCGTCAACTATTGAGCGGCGTCGGCTTGGCTCCATCCCCCTGCCAGGGGGAAGGCTGGGATGGGGGTTCGGCGTTGGCAGCGTGCCGACATTCGACCCCCACCCCAGCCCTCCCCCTGCCCGGGGGAGGGAGCGAGGCCGCCGTACCGTTTCCTTAAGCACGCCGGCCTCGCGGCGGAGGGGCTGAGATGCTCAAAATCGCAATGTCGCCGGCAGGTACTTGGCCAGCAGGTCTTCGTAGTAGGGCTTCAGCTCGGCCAGCACCGGCGGCCGGGGGTGCTTGGAATACAGGTCGTAGGGGGTGAACTTCTGCACCCACGCCAGGTTGGCGGCGTCGCGGGCGTCGGTCAGGTGGCCGTACTGGCCCTCGCGGTGCCAGGCGTAAAACGAGTGGTAGCGGATCATGTACAGCGCTGGCTCGGGCAGGTGGGGCTTGAGCAAGTGGTACAGGTATTCGTCATGGCCCCAGGAGAGCTGCACCGCGTCCAGGCCGCAACCGGGTGGGTAGATGCCGTGCTCGGTGTTGTAGCGCGCATCCTGCGCATCGGGGTTGTTGGCAAAAAACTCGGGGTAGACGATGTGCTGGGAATGGCGGCAGCCCACCGGAAAGGTGTCGCCCACCACCGCCCACTGCGGCTCGCCAAACAGGCACAGCACCTTGCCCAGGTCGTGCACAAAACCGGTCAGCACAAACCAGTCCGGGTGGCCATCGGCGCGGATGGTTTCGGCGGTTTGCAGCAAGTGCATGATCTGCGGCAATTCGGTGTCGGGGTCGGACTCGTCCACCAGCGTGTTCAGGTAGTCCAACGCCTGCCACGGTGTCATCGTGGTTTGCTTGAACTGCAGCCAGCGGGCCTTTTTTGCGGCCACAAAATCCACCGTCTGGTGCTGGTGGTTCTGGCGGTAGAACTGCCGCACCCGCGCCATGCCGGGTTGGCCATCGTCCTGGTAGTTGCGGTAGGCAGCACGGTCGCCGTCGGCAGCCAGCACGGCCTGGGCGGTGTTCGACGGATCGGGGTGGCGGTTGTTGGCGGGCATGTGCGCTCCTGAGGTGGCCGAATGCTAGCGGTGCCAGCGCCACATCGCACACGGCC